>SKKK01000457.1 GCA_007121535.1 Planctomycetaceae bacterium
ACCTCGATGTCGGCTCATCACATCCTGGGGGTGAAGAAGCTCCCAAGGGTTTGGCTGTTCGCCAATGAAAGTGGTACGTGAGCTGGGTTCAGACCGTCGTGAGACAGGTCGGTCCCTATCTTCCGTGGGCGTACGAAGCTTGAGGGGGTTCTTCTTTAGTACGAGAGGATTTAGAAGGACGTAGCTCTGGTGTACCAGTTGTCACGCTAGTGGCACGGCTGGATAGCTAACTACGGAACGGATAAACGCTGAAAGCATCTAAGCGTGAAGCCCGCCCCGAGATAAGGCTTCGTAAGCGCGAAAGCGCGAAAGTCCCCTGGTAGACTACCAGGTTGATAGGCTGGAAGTGTAAGCACGGTAACGTGTTCAGCTAACCAGTACTAAAGGACGAAAGCTTGGCCACTTATATCCAGTGCTCTTGGATGCTTCCAAGATGCCATCTGCACGAAGAACCATATCGGTGCCGCTCGGTTTCATCGCCGCCGGCACCATTTCCCGGTGACCATATCTGGAAGGATACACCTGTTCCCATCCCGAACACAGTAGTTAAGCTTCCAGAGCCGATGGTAGTGCAAAAAACGCGAGAGTAGGTATCGCCGGGGTTTTACATCGAAGCTCTTGTATTTCGGTACAAGAGCTTTTTTATTGCGCCGACCGCCGGAACAGCGTCGGTCCCCTCGTCGTCAGCCTCGTCAACTGGTATGCTGTTTGATGGTGCTTGCGTGGGTCCGGCACAGACAAGGCAAAGGAGATGGAAATGCGCGATGTCGTCAGTTTAGTCTTGGGCGGTGGACGGGGAACTCGGCTGTATCCGCTGACGAAATTCCGATCCAAACCGGCGGTTCCGCTGGCGGGCAAGTACCGTCTGATCGATATCCCCCTGTCGAACTGTCTGAACAGCGGTTTGAACCACATCTACGTGCTGACCCAGTTCCTGTCGGTCAGTTTGCACCGGCACATCCGGCAAACCTATCGCTTTGATAACTTTTCCGGGGGGTTTGTCGAATTGCTGGCGGCTCAGCAAACGATGGACGGCGGTACGGACTGGTATCAGGGCACCGCCGACGCGGTTCGAAAGAATTTGCGGTACCTCCAGCAGCGTGGGATCCGGTACGTCCTGATTCTTTCGGGGGATCAACTGTATCGCATGGATTATCGCCGGATGATCGAAACGCACGAGCAGGCTCAGGCCGACGTCAGCATCGCCACGCTGCCGGTCTCCCGCGAATCGGCCAGCGGATTGGGTATCATGCGGGCGGATTCATCGGGTCGAGTGATCGGTTTTGTGGAAAAGCCGCAGACCGACACGGAACTGGATACGGTTTCGTTGCAGCCCGACTGGTTGGAGCAGCATGGAATCGAGAGTCGCGGGCGTGACTGTCTGGCCAACATGGGAATCTATTTGTTCAATCGGGATCTGCTGGTCGACATCCTCCAGCAAACCGACTCGGAAGACTTCGGTAAGCAGGTATTCCCGCAATCGATCGAACATCACAAGGTGCAGATCCATTTGTTTGACGGCTACTGGGAAGACATTGGAACCATCAAGGCTTTCTTCGATGCGAATCTCGGGATCATCAAAGAGGAACCGTCCTTCGACCTATGCGATTCGGTTGCCCCGGTCTATTCTCGCCCTCGATTCCTGCCTCCGACCCGTCTGGATGGTGGTTCGATCCGGCGCAGCCTGATCGCCGACGGATGTCAGATCGGCAAAGGCAGTGTGATCGAGAACAGCATCATCGGGCTGCGTTGCGTCATCGGGCCGAACGTGACGATTCGCAATTCCATCTTGATGGGGGCGGATTATTTCGAGGGGCACTTGGAGCGGGGAACGGACAGTCAAGCTGGTATTCCGCCGATGGGCGTGGGGGCGGATTCGCACATCGAAGGCGCCATTGTCGACAAGAACTGTCACATCGGCCGTAATGTACGGATTGTGAATGAATCGGGGGTCATCGATAGCCAGGAAGCAGATGCCTGTATGATTCGTGATGGAATCCCGATTGTGACCAAGGCTGCGGTATTGCCCGATGACTGGCGCTTGGAAGGAATATGCTGAAGGCAGCCGATCGTTTCGTTACGGCTGGAATCGTTTGGGAAGCGTCAATGTGTAAAGGATCGTCACGGCTCCGGCGGACAGAAAGGTCCACGGCATCCAGTCGCTGGTCTTGATCTGTTTGGGAAGTCGATCGTGATTGATCAGCGCCGACGGCAGAGGATTGGATTTTGCGATCACCGCTTCCTCGATCACCAGGCATTCGATGCCAACGATGCAGAGGGTGATTCCGATGGCCAAGAAGATGGAACGCCACATTGCTAACTGCCTCCTTCGAGAGAACGACGACACTGAGTCTCTTCGGAGCATATCGACGGTTCGGCGGCAGTGGCTGAAATGGCTTGACGCGAAGGTGACGATTCGTCTTCTTGTCGATCGGATCATGTCGGTTGTTCTGTCGTCTCGTCTTTTTCCGATCGTCCGTTTGCGACAGGCACTGGCGATTTGGCTGGTCGTTTACGGCGTGTTTGCCTCCGTGGGCTTGGCGGATGATCCAACGGCGATGCTGCGCCAGGATTGGGCACTGGCGAAAATCCCCAGCGGCAACGTCTGGCTGGTTCCCGCCGAGTTTCGACTTCGATTTCTCCTGGATGAACTCGAGCCGCTCGAGCGGACGATCTTGACCCTCCAGAGGAATTTGGACCAGTTGGTGGCCCGAAACCGGATGCTGTGGGAAGAGAACCGGGTTCGCATCGAAGCCTTGCGGAGAACGATGGCGGAAATGGAAACGGACGACCCGAAGAAGCGAAAGATCGAACAGCAGATCCGAGACTTGAAACGGCAGGCCGTGGCGCCCGAAGATTTGTTTGCCGTAGCGGCCGTTCGTCAACGGCTGATCGAATGGACCAATCTCCGATTGCGGGTCCAGTCGATCGTGATCGAAATCCGCGCCTTGCATGCCGAGATGAAGGAGCAGTACTCGCGCTTGGCGACGGACGCGACGTTGGCCGACGCGCTCGGCCGATTGGGAAGCGATCATCGGCTGGGGCCCATGCGTCAAGGCTATCGCAACGACCTGAAGCGCTTGGACCGACTCGAACGTCTCGTGGCCACAGATTGGCTGCCCGTGTTTCGACAAAGCGAACGAGTCCGCTTCGGGGGGCTGCTGGAGGACCGGATTCCCGTCCTGTTTTCCTGGCACGAGAGCCATGAACCGACCGTGTTGACGGCCAACATGGTCCAGGCGGCTGGTGTGCAGATTTCGGAAGATGCTCCCGTCGTGGTGTTGACGCTGGCCGGTCGCCGTCTGACGACGCGCCGCACCCCGATTCGCTCGCTTCGCTTCGGAGCGATCCAACTGAAGGATCTTTCTGTCCTGGTCTTGCCAGACGATGCCGAAGACCTCGGAGCATGGATCGGCCCCGATGCGTTTACGGATTACACCCTTCAACTCGATCCGTCTCGCCTTCGATTGCTGATCGCAAGCCCCGCGGAAACCGCTGACCGAAGGTCTCCCGGGATGCTGGAGGAGACCTTCGGTCGGCGGGGTGGCTCGGTCGGAGACCGGCCACAACGTATCAAGGTGGCGCGGCCATAGACCGTCCACAGCGGTGCGAGTTGCCTTAGATCGGCAAAGAAATAAGTGAGCGGAATGGCGCTAGCCACCGGTTCCCTTGCTGTGAAAAAACCGGCGGCTAGCGCCGTGCCGCTCACGTAAAAACCGACACCTATTTCTTTGCCGATCCCTACGGCGACGACAGGATCGGCAGTAGCGGCGGCTTGGGACTGCGCAAGCTTTGGCCTCGTTTCGGCGGGAAACGAGCTTCCACGTATTCGACCACTTGCTCGTCCGTCTCGAAATAATGTTCGTAGGTGTAATCGTCTTCGTATTCGCAATTGTCGGTCGTGTACTCGCGGCAGATCTGAGGGCGGGTTTCGTAGATGCCGCAGCGATGATCCGGCTGGAGATGCTTGCAAATCGTATGCACCAGCAGATACCAGATGTCGTCTTCGACGAATGCCGACGCATGCTCGTGCAGCAAGAACCAACGAAGAAAATCGAAGTCGCGCTCCGTGGTCGGGGTATCGATTGGCAAGGCGAAATATCGGCAGCACTTGGCCGTACAGTATTCGCACAGATTGGCTTCCGGCGGTATCTGATCGCGACGTAGTTGCTTCGAGCCGTAAGACTTGGTCATGGATTCAACTCCCTTCTTGGCCTTCAACAGCCTTCGTAAATCCACTGCGCATCGACGAGGCGGAATCCGGTTGCTTTGGGAGCACGCTGCCCGGAGGCTGGCGCAGGATGTAGATCCACAGTGCGATCGCACCGGCGATCAACATCAGGCTGACCCACTGAGCGATCGTTAGATTCGTCCCCAATTTCCCGGCTTCATCCACGCGGACCGCTTCCAGGATCAATCTCGTGATCGGGTACAGAAGCAGCAGGATGGCGAACACCTCGCCGTCCCGTCGCCGTAGCGGATAATAGGTCCATAACAGAAAGAACAGCAACCCGGCATTGACCGAACTGTAAATCTGGGTTGCGTGCACGGGCAGCGAGCGACCGGGCAGCGAGGGCGCGAAGATCGTCAGCGTAGCGTGCTCGGTCTGAACGATCAACGTCGACGAGCCTCGTCGCAGCACGTGGCGGGCGTGCGCGGTGCTGGGCGTAGCCTGACCGTTGATGGCCGTCACGACCATTCCCACTTGCATGCCCGCCGCTTGGGCCGGCGTATCCGGATACACCGCAGCCACCCGGGGTTGCCCTGTTTCCGAGTGGTCGTGTAATCGAAATCCATGCAGTTGGCCCAACTCCAGTTGCCGCTCGTACACGGGGCTGGTCGGCGGGAATCGAACGCCCAGCCAGGGTGTTTCGCATAATCCTCCGAAACAGCAGCCGTTCAGCAGGCAACCGATCCGACCGAAAGCCAATCCCAAGGCCAGACTGGGAGCGATCAGGTCGGCAAATGCCAATACGGGCAGCCTGTGAACCACCAGGTAGATCGTTCCGACCAGCATCACTCCCAGCAAGGCCCCATAAACCACCAGCCCGCCTTCGGTCAGATTCAGGATGGCGCCGATCGTCGCCAACACGTTTTCGCGCACGAATTCCTCGCGATACTGCATGACGAAGAATGCTCGAGCCCCGACGATGCCCGCGACGAAGATCCAGAAAGCGAACGAGTAAACCACGTCAGGATTCAGGCCCATGCGCCGAGCCTGTCGAGCGGCCAGCGCCACCCCGGCCACGAATCCCACCAGCAGCATGAACCCGTAGCCGCGAATCGGCAGTCCACCATCCGTTCCATTCTGTTCCAGCCACGGCAAAGGGATGACAAACAGGTCTCTTAACACGACGCGATCGATGCCTCGACGAAAAAAAACTAAATCGGACCGGGTTCGATTTCCAGATTGTCGATCAAACGCGTCGGCCCGACGACCGCGGCGACGATGGCCACCGTCCGTTGCTGCACGCGCTCGACCGGTTGCAGTGTAACGGGATCGACCAAGGCTGCATAGTCGATCCGGTCAACACCCGACTCGATCAGCCGCTGCCGCATCCGATCGCAGACCGACCGAGCCTGCCGTTCGCCGCGCTCGACCAATTGCTTCGCCGCCAGCAGGCTGTTCCATAACGCCAAGGCGCGCGAGCGCTGGGCATCGTCCAAATAGCGATTGCGCGAGCTGAGTGCCAACCCATCGGACTCACGCACCGTGGGACAGACGCGGACCGAAACAGGCACGGCAAGATCATCGACCATGCACTGAATGACGCGGGCCTGCTGAAAGTCTTTTTGGCCGAAGAAAGCCACATCGGCGCCGACCAGATTGAAGAGCTTCAGGACCACCGTGGTCACCCCTCGAAAATGCCCCGGGCGACATTCACCCTCCCATCGTTGGGCAACCGCCGGTGGTTCGACGTACGTCGAAAACCCCTCAGGGAAGATCGTCGGACGATCCGGAGCGAATACGATGTCTGTACCCACCTGGCTCAAAAGCTGCAGGTCCCGCTCCATCGTGCGTGGATATCGGTCGAAATCCTCGTGAGGACCGAATTGGGTTGGATTCACAAAGATCGTGACGATGGTCGTATCGCACTGCTCGCGAGCCGCTTTCACCAGACTCAAATGCCCCTCGTGCAATGCGCCCATGGTCGGTACCAGCCCGATCGTTCGGCCCGCAGATCGGGCATCCGCCACGTCGCCGCGCAATTGCCGGACCGAATGGACAACGCGTGGGACGGGCATCGAGGATTCTGTCGCTTCGTTTGCCACGTTTTGAACTTCCCTTTACTTCATCGCCTGAATTGCGGCGGTCAACTCGTGCAAGGCCCAATCGGGCTGGTCGGCAGACAATTCCAGTCGAGGCCCTTGATGGTAACGATCCAGGGTCGTCTGCCAACCGGTTCGCGTCGCGGGATCACTGGAAGCCTTGTCGATCCAAACCAACAACTTCGGCGGAACGACTTGGGCCACCAGTCGCTCCCAAAGCGGCGCGAGTCGCTCAGCAGCCTCTTCGCCCCGGGCATACGCGAAAGATTGGCCCATCCAAAAATCGCTCACAACCCACGACCCGCCGTCCCATGGCACGGCCTGCAAGCATTCGGCTCGTCGGGAAAGAATCGCCGACTCGTCGTCATCGGCCTGTGGCCAACGTGGGTCGGTGTGCGGACTCGCCGGATCGACCATCAGCATCGCCCCGACGGCTTGGGCTGTTCGAGTCGCCAATTCAGTCTTCCCACAGCCTGAGACGCCCGTCAATGCCAGGTAATCGGTTGCCTGATCGAGATGGTCCAATAATTTTTGGACCGTCCAACCGATCACAGGATGCAACCAGTCGCCGCCGACTTCTGCGGCCGGTTCAAGCACGAAACGGCGGAACGCCATGCGAGGGTGCGGAATGGTCAGCGCCGAACTGCGCAACACGAAGTCGTCGTACAGCAGCAAATCAAGGTCGATCAGCCGAGCCGCCCAACGCTCTCGCCGCTGACGACCCAATTCGGTTTCCACTCGGCACAAACACGCATGCAACTGTTGCGGAGACAAAGATGTCTCGAGCCGCCAAGCTCCATTGACAAAGGGCGGTTGTCCGGCCGGTCCGCCAACCGGCCGCGTTACCAACGGGCGGCTTTGACGAACGATGCTCAGACCGGGAATCTCACTGAGCCTTTCGAACGCCATCTGAAGAATCGCAACGCTATCTCCCAGATTCGATCCGTAGGCAATCAGCGCCGCCGCCATTCATCCTTACTGTATCGACCTTACCATATCGACAAAACGTGGGGAGGGATTCCATCCCACGACCGAAGTCGCCGGAGCGTCGAAATCCGTCAGTCGCCGCTCCCCGCAATATGCTACTCAAAAACCGAATCCGAACGAACGAATCTCGACCAGCACACGACCGGATGGCTCAGAACTAGCCACCCAATCGTGAACGTTTTTCTTGCCGCCTTCAACGTTGAACCGACACGGCTCGTCTATAAAAGGGACCGCTGTAACCAGCGAAAAAAACCTCCGAGTTCCGTCACGCTCAGAATGCTCGTATTGTCCAAACCGTCGCCGTTGTGTCAAGCCGAAGTGAGCCGTGTTACGAAAATTTCCCACAAGATTTTCGGCTGTGAACTGGAAGTTTCCGACGGGGTTTTTATGGCCTTTCCATCATGTTGCGAAACTGGTCGAACAAGTATCGGCTGTCGTGCGGCCCGGCAGAAGCTTCCGGGTGATACTGGACGCTGAAGGCCGGCAAGCGACGATGACGCAGACCGGCGATGGTGTCGTCATTTAGATTTCGATGCGTCACTTCCAATTCATCGGGCAAGCTGGATTCGTCGACCGCGAAACCATGATTCTGTGCAGTGATCTCGACGCGTCCCGTCTGGACGTTCAACACCGGTTGATTCGCGCCACGATGCCCGAACTTCAGCTTGAAAGTCCGTGCGCCACAGGCCAAGCCGAACAGTTGATGTCCCAGGCAGATGCCGAAGATGGGCTTCTTGCCCAACAACCGACCGATCGCTTCGATGGCATACGTCACCGGTTCGGGGTCGCCTGGCCCGTTCGACAGGAACACTCCATCCGGCTGATGTGAAAGGACCTGATCGGCTGACGCCGTTCCGGGCAGAATCGTGACTCGGCACCCGCTGTGGCGAAGATGCCGCGCAATATTCCACTTCATGCCGTAATCCAGCGCGACCACGTGCGGTCGGACATCCTGTTCGGCATCTTGATCGTCTTGTTCGAGATGAGCCCAACGGCTGAGCGATTCGTCCCACTCACGAGATTCGGTGGGAATCACCTCGCGGACCAAATCTCGTCCGACCAATCCGGGACTGTTTTGAGCCTTGGCAACCAGACGGGCATCATCCAAGTCTTCTGTGGACAACACGCCCTTCATCGCGCCCAGATTGCGGATCCTCCGCACGAGAGCACGGGTATCGATCCCGGCCAGACCGACGATCCCATGCCGTTCCAAGTAGTCATTCAACGGACCGTCAGCCCGAAAATTGCTGACGACGCGGCTGTTCTCACGCACAATGAATCCAGCCAGGTGCGGTTGATGACTCTCGATGTCCTCGTTGTTGACGCCGTAGTTGCCGATCAAGGGGTACGTCATCGTGACGATCTGACCACGATAACTGGGATCGGTTAGGATCTCCTGATAGCCGGTCATCGATGTATTAAAGACCACCTCGCCGTCGACTTCGCCCGCCGCACCAAAAGCAATGCCCTTGTAAACGGTGCCGTCTTCCAATGCAAGTTTCGCGATTTTCTTCATGGACCTTTGACTTGGTTAAAGAATGAAACCTCGATCGCCGCTTGGCCATTCGCCCGATACCCGGACTCGATGAAATCCGTCAAAACCGTTACCCTTTCGCAGGTGACTCAAGTTTTCGATCCGTCGACCCGATAGGCTCCCTATGGCTGAGGGTCTCCGATTCTACGGTAAACAACCCGAGAAGCGGTCAGCCATACTCGCGAGGGCTCTTGTTGCGGCGAACAAGAGCCCTTTTTTTTCTGCAAACGAGCGACCAGCCGTCGTCGCATCACGTTTCGTCGGATTATAACGACACATGCCGCGTGCGAGTAGGTACCCAGCCAGCGGATATCACGAAGCCGAAGCTTTTTCCTTCGACGTTGCCGCTGTACCCCGAGTCGGCTATAATCCGCGCTTTTGTCTCGGGACCATCACCAAGCTGGTAGAAGTCGACATGCCCCGGATGCGAATCGGGATCGGTCACGATACACACCGCCTGGAAGACCATGGCCCTCTGCGACTGGGCGGCATCGATCATGACGCCGATTGTCATTTGGTCGGCGTCAGCGATGCAGATGTTCTCTTGCACGCCCTAACCGATGCCTTACTCGGGGCAGCCGGCCTGGGGGATATCGGAGATTGGTTTCCCGACACAGACCCCAAGAACAGGGATCGCGACTCGACCGAAATGCTGCTGCTGGCTTATCAGGCTTGCAGACAAGCTGGATACGAAATCGCCAATTTGGACTGTATTGTCTTCGCAGAACGTCCTAAATTGGGACCAAGAAAGCGACAGATCGCCGATCGCATCGCGTCCATCCTGCAAATCGACCCTAAATGGGTAAACGTGAAGGCCAAAACAGGAGAGGGTTTGGGTTCGGTAGGGCGTGGCCAAGCGATGATGGCAGAATGTATCGTGTTGTTAAACGAATCGAACGAGAGCAACCATCCAAAGAACTAAATGGATTAGATTATGTCCTCACAGGTGATCACCAGCAGTGCCCCGGCCAATTCTACGGTGCCGTACACGTTGCGAGTGTACAACACGTTGGCCAAGACAAAGCAGGTCTTCCAACCGGTAACGCCCGGACGCGTGGGCATCTATTTGTGCGGACCGACCGTCTACGACAAGGCTCACATCGGCCACATGGTCGGCCCGGTCATCTTTGATGCGATCAAACGCTACTTGGTCTATTGCGGATACCAAGTGACCTGGGTCGTGAATATCACCGACGTCGACGACAAACTGATTCAGAAGGCGAAGCAGCGCGGAACCTCCATGGCTCAGGTTGCCCGGGAGAACATTGAGGATTACTTGGCGAATCTGCGCGGTCTGGGCGTCGATCAGATCGACCAGATGCCAAAAGCGACCGAGCACATCGAGGAAATCATCCGCTTCATCCAGGATTTGATCGATCGCGGTTTCGCGTACCACTCCGATGGCGATGTGTTTTTCGACGTCGCCAAAGACGTGAACTACGGGAAGCTCAGCAATCGATCGGCGGACAGCCAGCAGGGCGAAGGGGGCGAAGCTGCCGTGAAAAAACGCTCGCCCGGTGATTTCGCCTTGTGGAAAGCAGCCAAACCTGACGAGCCCGCCTGGGACAGTCCCTGGGGCGCAGGCCGTCCCGGTTGGCACATCGAGTGTTCGGCGATGAGCCGCACGATTTTGGGCAAAACATTTGATATCCATGGGGGTGGCTTGGATCTGGTGTTCCCGCACCACGAAAACGAGATCGCGCAAAGCGAATGCTGCCACGGTCAACCGATGGTCAATTACTGGATGCACAATGGCTTGATGCGAGCCGGTGCCGGTGGCAAGATGGGCGGACGCGGTGAACGCAAGGCCGAACAAGCCACGGTCGACACCAAAATCAGCCGTTCCAAGGGCGCCGGCGGCTTGGCGGACCTGATCGCCGAACACGGCGGCCAGACGTTGCGATTCTTCCTGTTGCGAACCCACTACCGCAGCACGATCGTCTTCGGCCCCGAGGGGTTGGCCGAGGCAAAAACGGCTCTGGAAGCTTTCACCCGTTTCTTCGAACGGTACGAGCGGATCACCGGGCAAAGCTTCTACGACGTGACACCCGTCCTGCGGCGACAGGACGGCGATCGATCCAGTGAATCAGACGGCAGCCCACAAGATCTGCTCGCCGAAGTTGCTCGTCGACGCGATGCCTATTTGGCGAAGATGGACGATGATTTCAATACCGGAGCGGCGATCAGTGAGCTGTTTGAATTGTTGCGGAGCCTGAACAAATTCATCGACCAGCATGATCTGGAAGATCCGGCAGCGCGCGATGGAGATTTGCTGCAGATGCTTCGGCAAGCCACCGTCACTCTTCGTGAATTGACCTGGCTGTTGGGTTTGTTCTGCTCGGCCCCGGACGAACCGAAGACCGCTCAGAACGGTTTGGTGGAACCACTGTTGGACCTGCTGGTCGATCTCCGCACGCAATCGCGGCAGCGAAAGGACTTCGCCACTGCCGACCAAATCCGTCAACGACTCAGCGAACTGGGGATCACGTTGGAGGACCGCAAAGACGGCACTCTTTGGCGTTTGCCGTAGTTCGAAAACGAAGAAACGGGGTAACCGATCGACATGGATGGTTCTGTTGCCGACGACGTGGTTCTGGGCGTGGATCCGGGTTTGAACTATACCGGGTACGGAGTGCTCCGGGTATCAGGAACGCGTTGGACGATCCTGGAAGCGGGGGTCGTGCGCAGCCAAGTCAAAGCCACGTTGGCTTCGCGATTGATCGAGATTCATCGAGGGATCACCGAGGTCTTGCAAGCGTTCCAACCATCGGTGTTGGCATTGGAAAACCTGTACAGCCACTACAAGCATCCCCGGACAGCCATCCTGATGGGACACGCCCGAGGCGTGATCTGTCTGGCAGCCGCTCAATGTCAAGTCGAGATCGCCAATTATGCCGCGACCCAGATCAAGAAGACCCTGACGGGCAGCGGTCGCGCGCCCAAAGCTCAAGTCCAACACGCCATCTGCCGCGAGTTTTGCTTGAAAGAAGTGCCCGAGCCTCCCGATGTCGCCGATGCCCTGGCCATCGCCCTCTGCCACGTCCATCTGCGAAAAACGAACGTTGGATAGTCTGACGTGACAGTTCGCTTGCCAGTCCTTATTCCGAGACGCCGGGATTGCCACTGCGGCGTCGGAAGCGGTAGTGAGAGACGAACCATTGATCGCCGCCGCCGTAGCGGAACAGTTCCGCACATGCCATGAAGAACATCCGCCAACGTTGAATCTGAATGGCGGGTGTTTCCGGGCAACCGCTCGCGGCGAATATGCTCGAAAGTTCGTCTCGGTGGCAGTCCAAATTCTTCAGCCAATCTTCGCACGTCCGCGCGTAGTGATTGCCGTTGAATGTCCAATGGTCCTCGATCGCCAAGTCGTCTTGAAAGTGCAGCAGCAGATCGTCCGAAGGCATCAACCCGCCGGTGAAGAAGTGGCGGCCCATCCAGTTTTCCTCGCCCTCGGTTTCAAATTCGTAGGCCAACTGGCGATGGCAGAAAATGTGCACCAGCAGCTTGCCCTCGGGACGCAGCCACCCGGCGATCCGGCGATGCAACAACTGATAGTTTCGCATGTGTTCGAACATCTCGATCGAAACGACTCGATCGAACGTTCGCGACGTGGCGAACTCTCGCATGTCGGCCGTCTGCACTTCCAGATTCGTCAGACCCCGCTCACGGCATTGATCTTCGATGTACTGCCGCTGGGTATTCGAATTAGAGACGGCCAGGATGCGCGACCCGGGATAGTGAGCGGCCATCCACAGGCACATCGAACCCCAACCGCATCCCAGTTCCAGCACGTCCATCCCGTCCGCGATCTCGGCTCGCTCACAGGCCAACTGCAACATGGCCCTTTCCGCCTCGGCCAACGTTGCGTTCGGTCCTTCGTAGTAGCAGCAGCTATATTTCTTGTGTTCGCCCAGCACGCGTTGAAAGAAGGCCGTCGGCACCTTGTAATGCTGCTGGTTTGCCAAATCGGTGGCCAGTGCCAACGGGCTTGCCCGTAATTTCGCGATCAAATCCCGCAGTGCTTCCCGGCGTCGCTGAGGATCGAACCCGTCGTCCAACTTCAACCGCCGACTCAGCAGCCTGCGTATGCCGATTCGCACCAGCCAATCCGGAAATCGACCTTGTTCAGCCCAACGGATCAAGCTCATTCCGCTGCCTCCTTCTTCGGAAACCATGGCACGAAGACGCTGGTCGTCCGCTGGTACCGGCGATACTCTTCACCACGACTCGCCACAGCCTGGGCTTCGGTGGGGGGAATCCCCGTCACGAAAAAGAAGAAGTACAGCAGGACCAGGGGAACCAGTACCGACAGCCAGCCGGCCGTAACGCCAAGCGCCAGCGGCACGTACGAGCACCAATGCAACCACTCGAAAAAGTAATTCGGATGCCGTGAATACCGCCACAAACCGCTGCGACAGGTCTTGCCACGATTCTCGGCTCGACTGCGAAATGCGGCCAATTGCCAATCGGAGACCGTCACACCGGCAATCCCGGCCACCCAAAGAAGCAGCCCCAGGGCGTCCCACCCGGACCATCCTTCCTGAGTCCGATGAGCGATCAGCAACATGGGCATGGAAAAGAAGATGGCTGCGGCTGCTTGCATTTGAAAGAAGAAGAAGAAACGTCGATTCGCCTGATCGCCCCACTGGCTTCGTAGCGTGACGTAACGACCTTCTTCGGGATGCCCGATCACTCGGCGAAACAGGTACCAAGTCAGCCGAGCGGACCAGACACCAGCCATGATACCCACCATCCAGCGACTAAAGAGGTCACCGGTCCCCGTCGCCGCATAGAACACCGCAGCCAGCCCGATCGCGGCCGTCCAGGCAACGTCTACGATCCCCGCGTTCCCGATTCGCCGCTGGACCGCCCACAGGACACTCATCCCTCCCGAGATGGCGAGGCTTGCGATGATGATTTGCAGTAGAGGATGCACGTCGGTTATCTCTCACACGGTTCCAAGCGAATGTCAGCAGGCAGGTTTGCGGAACACGATCTGCGATACGCCGGTCAACCGCTCGCGAAAACCGGCCTCGCAGTAACTCAGGTAGTAATCCCACATTCGCAAGAACGATTCCGAGTAGCCCAGGGCTCGAATCTCATCGAGCTTCGCGAGGAAGTTGGCTCGCCAGCAGGCTAACGTCTTGGCGTAATCCAGACCGAAATCCTCCCAATGCCTCAGGCGAAAATCTGTCTGACACAAGCTCTGGCCGATGTTCGTCGTGCTCAATAGACAGCCGCCCGGAAAGATGTACCGACGGATGAAATCGACCGAGCGACGATACGCCGCGTAGCGATGGTCGGGGATCGTGATCGCCTGCAGGCACATCCGACCGTCTGGCTTCAGCAGATCGGAACACTTCCGCATGTAGGTCGGAAGATATTCGTGCCCGACGGCCTCCACCATCTCGATCGAAACCAGCTTGTCAAAGCTTCCGGTGAGATCCCGATAATCGTCTGCCAGCAACGTGATGCGATCGCCTAATCCCTCTCGAGCGATTCGCTCCGCAGCCAGATCGAATTGTTGTCGGGAGATGGTGGTGGTCGTCACGCGACAACCGAAGTTCTTCGCTGCGTACAGCGCCATGCCTCCCCATCCCGTGCCGATCTCCAGCAGATGATCTTGCGGAGTCAATCGTAGCTTGCGGCATATTCGTTCATACTTGGCGATGGAAGCATCCCGGAGTGAGGCATCCTCGTACTCGAAAATACCGGCCGAATACGTCATGGTGTCATCCAAGAACAGCGCGAAGAATTCGTTGCTCAGATCGTAGTGAGCCGCGATGTTGCGGCGGGAACCCGTGCGAGTGTTGCGGTGCAACCAATGGAGAAATCGCCGAAACGGTTCGATGAAACGCACGGGACCGCGCTCCAGATCAGATAACGCACCGAGGTTGCGTCCCAAGACCTGCAGCGTCTTCGGGAGATCGTCGCAGGACCAGAGACCTTCCATGTACGTCTCGGCAGCGGCCAACGACCCGCCCAACAGAATACGACGGTAGAAACTCAAATCCGCGACATGAATCTCCGCCGTATCATTCTGATCCATCCAACGCCCCACCCGCCGTTGACCGATCGGATCATGGATGGAAAGCCCCCCATGGTCGAATCGCTCAAGGATTCGCAGCACCAAGCCCCGTGCATAACGATCCAACTTGGTTCCAACGATCTGCGATGCTTGTTGGCGGTAATCGTTGAACAGGAACTCGTCGGTGTCCCGCGTCGGCCATGAGCCTACGTGGGTTTCGGGTGGGGGTAATACGGACATTTTTTCAGCCATAGTCGCCATGCCTCGAAGTAAATCTGCACCATGATTCGAACCGTCATCAAAGGGAACCGCCGCGTCATCCGCCGCAAATGACGGCGGTCCAGCGGATGACGCTTCAATGCCATCGACGCCGTGAAAAACGCTTGATGGTTCCGCTCGGTCGTGAGTCCAACGTATAGGGAATCGCTCGGCTCATTGAGTCGCCATCGGTAGGTACTGTCCATCCCCATGAAGGGGGAAACATGGAAGTCTTTCGGATGCTCGAATCGCAGGCTCTTGCCGTCAGGCAGGCGATTCCCATCCCAAAGAACATAGCAATGCATTTCTCTCCACGGGGTATTGCTCACCTCGGCCACAATCGCGTCCACCCGGTTACGCTCGATATCGAAACAGTAGTACAGGTTCAAGGGGCTAAAGTAGTAACCCAGGTAACGCAGTTGCGTCAGCAGCCGAATCGGCCCTTGAGGCCGAAATCCGCCGGATGCCTGCTGGACGAAGTCGCGGACGGACGTCTCTAAAGCTTCCCGGGGATCGCCCAGATGATCGCTCCGCAGCAGTGAAGCGCCGGCCAGTCGACGCTGGGAAATCAAGCCGCCAGGGCCGATCAAGCCAGCCATTTCCGCCAAATCGACGTAGACGGCAAACATCCGGTATCGAAACGCATGGGCTACGGGATGCTGACGCCGATGTCGGACGTGCCCTTCGTAGATGCAGCTAAGCATGTATCCAAATCCTTGCCAAAACATCGGGCAACCGCCAAGCCACTTACAACACCATCTTCATGGAATCCGTAACCCCAGTAGGCGCCACAGTACCAAGTCCGACGTTGCCCACTGATTTCAGTATGCCTGCATTGTGCTCGTCGAGACGCGGGTCCATAAGCCGGATGATAGTAATCCAAGGTGCGTATCACCCGTCCGGGGTCCACTCGGCCATTTGGATTCAACGTCAGTAACACGGGCTCGGGGGAATCGATCCGCTGCAAGCGACTGAGGTCATAAGTCACCGCGACGGGCAGGTCCGATTCGCGAGCCACGTGATAGTTCCAGCTTGCCCAAGCTCGTTTCCGCCGCGGCAGCATTGACGTGTCCGTATGCAACACTGCCTGATTGTATTGGTACGGGAAGGCACCCAAGATTTCCCGCTCGCGCTGGTCTGCATCCGTCAGCATTTCCAGCGTCTGATCGGCGTGAGTCGCGAAGACGACTTGGTCGAAACGCTCAGGAGAACCGTTTCGCGGCGTTACCGACACGTGATCTTCATATCGAGTCACTTCGGAGATCGGACAATTCAAGCGGACTCGGCTGCCCAGTGGTTCCAGCAACCGTGAAACGTAATTCTTGGCCCCGCCTTGCACCGTCTTCCAAATCGGTCGATCCCGGATCTGCAAAAGCCCATGATTGCGAAAGAAACCGATCAAAAAGTGAGCCGGGAAGTCAAGCACCGCGCGTGGACGAGCGGACCAGATCGCTGCTGTCATCGGGATCAAATAGCGATTCACGAACAGATCGCTGTAACGATGTTTGTCCAAGTACTGGCCTAACGTCGAACCATCGTCTTCGCCGTCCAATACCTCCAGCGACTGGCGGTTGAATCGCAGGATATCCCGCAACATCTTGTAAAAGCTGGGCCGAATCACGTTCGAACGCTGAGCGAACAATCCATTGAGGGAACTGCCCTGGTATTCCAGGCCCGTCCTTTCGCATCGGACGCTGAAGCTCATGTCCGAATCCTGCCGAGGCACCCCTAGCAGATTAAGAATCTTCACGAAGAATGGGTATGTCCGATCGTTGAACACCATGAATCCGGTGTCGGCCGACCATGATTTTCCCCAGGCCTGGAACTGGACCGTGTTGGTATGGCCGCCAGGATAATCATTGGCTTCCAACAAATGCACGTCATGTTCGGGATGCAGGAGCCGAGCGACCAGATTTCCGCTGACGCCCGCTCCGATCACTGCGATCTTCATCTCCCTTCCCTCCGAGGCTGCGAAAAAAATGGGTCTGGCTGCGAGCGGAACTGCGAAAATCGTGGAAAAACGGGTCGCCAAGGTGCCGATCGCCATTTCCAGTTCTTTCACAGCCTCTCCCGCCAGATTGCTCGCCTAGCGAGATCCAGATGAATCGACCCAACAATCCGAAATGCTAACCGATAGCAGAGCCGGAAATCAAGCACAGAACACATCGATACCGCGAAAGGTTTTCAAGCCGATGTGGCATCGCAGACGCTTGATCGGCACCCTGCGATCGTAACCCGAAGCGTGTGCGCGGAAAGTACCCGGTTGTCGCGAGCCTATAATCTGGATATCCTAGTCCGCTTTGCATTGCGGCCTGGTTGCGAGAATCAGCAAAGGGATAGTGGTACTCATGGAGCTAAAGCACACCAAGACGATCATCCTGAACCAAGACGATGCCGACGCGAAACGCGAGGAGATTCGGGAATACTTTCATGCCACGTTCAGCCTGGACGAACAGCTTTACGAAACCCTGGCGACGGAAGACGCGTTCTACCAACGCCCGGAACCGCTACGACATCCGTTGATCTTTTACCTGGGCCATACGGCCGTCTTTTACATCAACAAGTTGATCGTCGCCGGAATCATCCGTGACAGAATCCATCCCGGTTTCGAATCGATGTTCGCGGTCGGCGTGGACGAGATGTCTTGGGACGATTTGAACCCCGCCCACTACGATTGGCCCTCATTGGCGGAAGTCAAAGCGTATCGCGACAATGTGCGGGCAACCGTCGATCGCATCATCCGGACCGTTCCACTGAAGATGCCCATCGACTGGGATAGTCCTTTTTGGGTCATTGTGATGGGCATCGAGCATCAACGGATTCACATCGAGACATCTTCTGTCATCATCCGGCGTCTGCCGATCGAGATGGTGCGACCGCTGCCATTTTGGAGCATCTGCCCTCTGACAGGCCAAGCCCCGACGAATGAGCTGTTGCCCGTCGCCGGAGGCCGCGTGGTATTGGGAAAATCGAAAGACCACGCGTTGTACGGCTGGGACAACGAGTACGGCTTTCAAGAGAACGACGTCGCGGACTTTGCGGCGAGCCGTTACCTGGTCTCGAATCGAGAATTCCTTGGGTTCGTGGAAGATGGCGGGTACGAACGGGAACAATTCTGGACGCCCGAGGGCTGGCGATGGGTGACTTTCGCCCGTGCCAAGCATCCGCTATTCTGGATCGAATCGCCGGATGGCTTCCGCTTCCGCACGATGGCTCAGATTATCGACATGCCTTGGGATTGGCCTGTCGAGGTGAACTATTTGGAAGCCAAGGCTTTCTGCAACTGGTTGGCAAACAGAACGGGCAAGCCGATCCGGTTGCCGACCGAAGCCGAATGGTATCGGCTGTGCGATCTGCACGACATTCCGGACCAACCGTATTGGCAGCAGGCGCCGGGCAACATCAACTTGGAGCATTGGGCTTCCTCGTGCCCGGTCAATCACTTTTCGTTTGGCGAGTTCTACGACTTGATTGGCAACGTCTGGCAATGGACGGAAACGCCGATCATGGGCTTGAATGGCTTTCAGGTACACCCCTATTACGACGATTTCTCGACGCCCACGTTCGACACGCAGCATAATTTGATCAAAGGCGGTTCGTGGATTTCGACGGGAAACGAAGCGACCCGCGATTCGCGTTACGCCTTTCGTCGCCACTTTTTCCAGCACGCGGGGCTGCGCTACGTCCAATCGGACCAGCCGGTGGTTCTGCCGGAAGCGATGTACGAAACCGACTCGGCCGTTTCGCAGTATTGCGAATTTCAATACGGCCCCTCGTACTTTGATGTGCCGAATTATGCGGTGCGATGTGCCGCGATCTGCCGTCGCTACACCCAAGACCGTCCGCGCCGTCGAGCCTTGGACTTGGGCTGCGCCGTGGGACGAGCCACGTTCGAACTGGCGAAGGAATTCGAGTTCGTCACCGGAATCGACTTTTCCGCCCGCTTTATCCGAGTCGCCTTGCAACTAAAGGAAAAAGGGGTCGCCCATTACGAACGGATCGAAGAGGGGGAGATCGTTTCGTACCATGAAGCCCGCTTGTCCGATCTGAACCTGGACGGGGTGACGGACCGCATTGAGTTCTTTCAAGGCGACGCGGCAAACCTGAAGCCGCAATTCACCGACTACGACTTGGTTCTTGCCGCCAATCTGATCGACCGGCTACTCGATCCGAGACGTTTTCTGGCGACAATCCACCAGCGTCTGAACCCTGGCGGTGTTCTCGTGATCACCTCGCCCTACACTTGGCTGGAAGAGTTCACGAAGAAGGAAGATTGGCTGGGCGGTTTTCGGCGGGGCGGCGAGCCGTATTGGACGATCGACGCACTGCGCGACGTGCTGGGCCGCCACTTCGAGATGCTGGATGAGCCGCAGGATTTGGAATTCGTCATTCGTGAGACTCGACGGAAGTTCCAACATACGGTGGCGGAAGTGACCGTCTGGGAGCGCAAATGATCGCAGCAAAGAAACCAAGCCAAACGGACCGCTGGCGCGGTGCATTGTGGGGCATGTTCGTTGGCGATGCGTTGGCCATGCCCGTCCACTGGTATTATGACGTTGCGGCACTTCAACGAGACTTCGGTGTCGTCCGCGATTTTCAAGCACCCAAGGAATTCCACCCGAATTCGATCATGGCGTTAGCCGACACGGGCGGCCCCGGACGTGGTTCCCAGCAGGGCGAGGTGGTGGGCAGTGTCATCCTGCACGGGAAGAAACATCTTTGGGGTCGACGCAATCGTCACTATCACCTGGGTCTGCAAGCGGGCGACAATACGCTGAATCTGCTGTGTGTCCGCGTGCTGTTGCGGTCGATCCATCGAGTCGGGCGTTACGACGCGTCGGAATATCTGCGGGACTATATCGCTTGGATGACGACGCCGGACAGCCATGGTGACACGTACGCCGAATCGTATCACCGCGCATTCTTCGCCAATTATTCGCGAGGAGTGCCGCCGGAGCAGTGTGCGGGCGAAGAAAATCACGATACGGCCTCGATCGGCGGATTGGTCGGATTGCCGCCGGTGATCATGGCCACGATGTCGAGCGCTGACCCGAGTGCGATCGACCGCACTGTGCTGCAACACTTGCGACTGACCCATCGATCGGCGGTCTTAGAGCGATACTCGATTGCGTTGGGCCAACTGCTGACGGGGCTCCTACAAGCTTCGCCGCCGGAGATCGAGCCTCTGGTTCAGCAGGTGGCCGACTCGCTCGATTTTCCCCTCACACAGGTGATCGAGAAAGTGAATCGCGAGCGGCTGGACGATCAGCACGTGATCGGCGGCATGCTGAGTCCGGCGTGCTACATTCAGCATTCGTTCCCCGCTGTGCTGTATCTGGCCGCCCGGTATACCGACGATTTCGAGGCCGCGTTAATCGCGAACACCAACGTGGGCGGCGACAATTGCCATCGTGGTGCGATCCTTGGAACGCTGCTGGGCGCCGCGTTGGGTTGCCAAGCAATCCCCGATCGCTGGCTTCAGGGGCTTCGCAGCCGCGTTGAATTGGAAGACGAGATCGAATCGTTCTTGGACGGATGCCTGGCATGATCGAAGTCTTGTTACTCGCCCAGGTTGCTGCGACGCTGGTGATGGTCGGCGTCATCTGGTTCGTCCAGATCGTCCACTATCCGCTAATGGACAGAGTCCCGGCGGCCGAGTTTGCCGCGTTCGAGCACGCACATCAGAATCGGACATCGATCGTGGTCGGGCCGACGATGTTGGTCGAAGCCTTCACGGCCGCCGTACTGCTGGCCGTACCTGTGCCGGGTACCGACGTCACGATCGCGGTCGCGGGGATCAGCCTGCTGGCAGTGATTTGGCTGTCCACCATGTTGATTCAAGTGCCGTTGCACTCGCGGCTGGAAAAAGGTTTTGATGCCCGAACTCACCGGCGATTGGTCATTTCCAACTGGATTCGCACGATCGCTTGGACGGCACGGGGCGTCTTGGTGCTGGTCATGCTTAACTGGTCCTCCACCAGCTAACTTGAACTCTGGAGATGGGGTCAGGTCTTGACATTTAACTTTTTCGACGGAGAGACTCGCCACGCAACTGAATGTCAAGACCCGACTGTAGATTCAACAAAAAGTTAAATGTCAAGACCTGACCCCTGTTCCCGTGTGTTTAACTTTTTCGACGGAGACTCGCCACGCAACTGAATGTCAAGACCCGACTGTAGATTCAACAAAAAGTTAAATGTCAAGACCTGACCCCTGTTCCCGACGCGGCGACCGCTTGGGAGCGGGAGCGAACTCTTTCGAGTGGTGTGGACTGGACCAGTTCGTCCAGTTGGGCGTCCAGGTGCGAACTGCTCCGCGTTCTTGCCGACAAGGTCCAGGGCAGTCGAACCGTGAACGTGCTTCCCCGTCCCAGCTCGCTGACAAACGTGATCTCGCCTCCCAGCAGCTTGCACAATTCCTTGACGATCGACAGACCCAGCCCCGTGCCGGAATGCTCGCGAGTCAGGTTGTTGTCACCGATCGCTTGGCCGCTCTGCCGAAACTTCTCGAAGATGATCTCCCGGTCCTCTTCGGCGATGCCCACCCCCGTGTCGGCTACGGACAGCTCCAGCCGCTGGTCTGCCAAGCGCTGGATGCGGACCGTGATCCGGCCGCCTTCCGGCGTGAACTTGATGGCATTGGACAACAGGTTTAGCATGACTTGCTGGATCTTCCCTTGATCTTGAAACATGACGGGAAGATCGGGTTGGATATCGACTTTCAGATCGATGTTCTTCTCTTCGCTCAACGAACGCACCATGTCGCATTGGGCGCTGACCAGCGTGCCGATTCGGAACTCGGTCAATCGCAGGTCCATCTTCCCCGCTTCGATCTTCGCCAAATCCAAAATATCGTTGATCATGTCCAGCAGCACGCGACCGGACTTTTGGATGTTGTGGGCGTACCGCTTCTGTTTGTCGTTCAGCGTGTCGATGCCCTGCAAGACTTCGGAGAACCCGATGATGCTGTTCAACGGCGTCCGCAATTCGTGGCTCATATTGGCCAGGAAATCGCTCTTCAGCCGATTCATCTCGTACAATCGCATATTCAACTGGGCCAACTGATCGACTTTGGCGTCCAAATCCGTATTGACTTGCTGCAGTTGGGCTTGCGTTTCCGTCAGATGCCGGAGCATGCGATTGAATGCATTGGCCAATTCCTCGAACTCGTCGTTCGTCTGGATCTCAGCCCTCAGCTCCGTGTTGCCTCGACTGATCTCTTCGCTGACGTCGCGCAGATGTTGCAACGGCCGGACCACGACATAGCGAATAATGACATACAGGATCACCATCGCCAAAAACACCGTAAAGATCCCGATCGCAGTCAGCAAGGCGCGGCTCCAGGTCCGAGCCTGCTGGGTCTCGCGGTCGGGGATGGTCACGCGAACGACTCGGAACGGATACGTTCCTTTGTCCAACGACAGGGCTGCGTCCGCGCGATCGAAAGCATCGACGCCTTCGAATCCTTCATGGCAGCGCAGACAGCTATTTTTCCAGTACACCGGTTGGTAATACTGGATGACGCGTTCCGAAGGCACGGCCAGCATCTCGTGGACCGGCACGATGTCGGGCGCGCTCTTCGCATCGCTTGGCGGCGAAGCGATGCCGATCGCAGAATCGTCGATGTCCAAGTCTCGATCGAGCGCCGGATCGCCATCGGGGCGAAGCGCACCTTCCGCCATCTGACGCTGAAAACGCTCCTTCAACTTTCGCAGAATGGCTTCTTCCTCTTCGCTGGCGGGCACCTCGACCGTTCGCCCCGATTCAATCGAACCGGATCGATCCAACGCCAGAATCGTCCACTTGTACTGTTGAGTCTGAAGATCCCGGGACATTTCCCGCGCCAACTCGGCCGCCTCGGGTTTGGTCTCCCAAACCTCCTCCCAGTGGTAACGCAGCAGGGATGCGTCCACCAGATCGCGCCCTTTTCGCACGGCAGTACCCTCGACCAACTTCTCAGCGATCGATTCCACTAGATAGAACGCTACGAACAACAGGGCCGATAAGAAAAAGACGAACAGAATGCGGCACTTCCGCTCGAGACTGGTCTCGCCGATAACACGTTTGATCGAACGGTAAGCCATGTTCGGTGAGGTGGGAAATCCGCACGAAGCGGCTCCGACGCACTCTCCTGTTTCTACTAGTGTCTAAGATCTGCTTATTCCCCGTATTTTAAGGCACCCGGGCGAATATCGCCAGACCAAAAAGAAATTCGTGGGGTGCCCCCCCGAAACAACGACAAGTGACACCACTTGACAATCCGGGGATGCTCAGATTAACAAAAGCCGCTATAACCTGAAGCTTCTTCGAGATCGGGACGATTTCGCACAAACGAGAACCGGCGAACGGTTGAACAGGAATTTCAGCATGAACAAGACAGCAACTGCGGGTGGTTTGACTGCAACCTACAATTATGGTGAATACGGCAGCGAATTGACACCCCAGCGGCTTTATGAAAAGTGTCTCGAGCTGGCAAACAACCTTTGGTGGTCGTGGCACCCCGAGGTACACAGTCTGTTTAGGGATTTAGACCCTATTCGCTGGAGGCAATTGGACCACAATCCTATTGCTCTGCTTCACGAGTTCACTCCCGAGCGTCTGGCCTCGCGTGCCTCGGAAATGGTGCTGCATAGCCGCATCAATTACCACTATCGCAGGCTGAAGGAGTACGTATCCGAGCGTCGAAAGACTTGGGGCGTCGAGCATGCCGGGGTGCTGGGCGCGTTGCCCGTGGCCTACTTTTCCGCAGAGTTCGGCATCCACGAATCGATCGGTATCTACTCCGGTGGCCTGGGTGTTTTATCGGGCGATCACATCAAGAGCGCCAGTGGCTTGGGTGTTCCATTGATCGGCATCGGGCTGTTTTATGCGCAGGGCTATTTCAAGCAGAAATTGAACGACGAAGGTTGGCAGGACGAGGAGTACATTGACAACCGCGTCGAGAATCTGCCGATCGAGCCTGCGTTGTTAAAGGATGGAACGCCTTTGACGATCGACATTCACACTCGCCACGGCCGTCTGTTGGCGAAAGTCTGGCGGATGAACGTGGGACGAGTCAAATTGTTTTTGCTGGACTGCGACGTCGACGGCAACCAGCCGGATGATCGGAAGCTGACCAGTCGTTTGTACGGCGGCGACTCGCGGATACGGATCCGTCAGGAATTGGTGTTGGGTGTGGGAGGAGTCCGTGCGTTGCGGGCATTGAATATCCAACCGGGCGTGTTTCACTTGAACGAAGGGCACAGCGCCTTTGCAACGCTGGAAGCGATGCGCGAGCGGATGCAGGACGACGGGTTGTCGTTCGAGGACGCGATGCGGCAGGTTGCCCGTCAAACGGTCTTTACGACCCACACGCCGGTCCCGGCGGGCCACGACCGCTTTGACCGAGAGCTGATCGAAGAGCATTTGGGGCCGTTGCGAGATTCCTTGGGGATTTCGCACGAGCACTTGATGGGATTGGGCCGCGTCGACCCGCACAACGAGGGCGAGACGTTTTGCATGACGGTCTTGGGCTTGAAGGCATCTCGGCGAGCCAATGCGGTCAGCCAGTTGCACGGCCACATCAGCCGGCGCATGTGGGCCCACTTGTGGCCTTGGCGCGTTGAAGAAGAGGTGCCGATCGGGCACATCACCAATGGCGTCCACGTACCCAGTTGGCTGGCTTGGCAGATGCGGCAGTTGTACGACCGGCATTTCCCCGATGGTTGGTTCCAGGGCATGGGATTGCCCGGTGCATGGCAGCACATTCATGATGTCGATCCGGGCGAGTTATGGGAAACGCACAACGCCTTGAAGAACTTGCTGCTTTCGTTCGTGCGGCGTCGCGTCAGCCGCCAGTGTCGCCGTCGCCAGGAAAGCGACCAAGTCGTCGAAGCGGCTCGCAACGTGCTGAACCCCAGCATCTTGACGATCGGGTTTGCTCGACGGTTCGCGACGTACAAGCGGGCCAACCTGATCTTTCAGGACTTGGATCGGCTGGCAAGCATCGCCGACAATCCCGAGCGTCCGGTCCAGTTCATTTTCGCCGGCAAGGCGCACCCCAAGGATGAACCGGGAAAGCGGCTGATCCAGAGCATCGCCAATCTACGTCGGGATCCGCGATTCTGCGATCGAGTCGTGTTTATCGAGGACTACGACATCAACGTCTGCCGTCACCTGATCCAGGGTGTCGACGTGTGGTTGAACAATCCGCGGCGGCCTCTGGAGGCCTCGGGCACCAGCGGCCAGAAGGTGGTGCTCAACGGCGGCCTGAACCTGTCCGTACTCGATGGCTGGTGGGCCGAGGCGTACGACGGTTCCAACGGGTTTGCGATCAGCCGCGGCCGCAGCCACACGGACGACCACGAGACCGATCGTCGCGACGTGCTCAGCTTGTACGAGGTGCTGGAAGACAAGGTGATCCCGACTTTCTACGATCGCGACATCGACGGTTTGCCCCACCGCTGGATCAAGATGATGATGAATTCGATCAGCACGCTGGCCTGGCGATTCAGCGCTCATCGCATGGTGATGGATTACACACGCTACATGTACGTCCCGGCCGCCGGTGGCCTAAGCTGTGACATGGATCGTCGCTGATCCGAAAGACTTTCCGGAGAAAGGTTCGTTGGTTATGCCAGATTTCCAGGCTCGGCGCGAGAAGCTGCGGCGGCGTTTGAAGAAAGCGGGGATCGAGGCCCTGCTGGTGACGGACACAACAAACGTGACCTACCTGACGGGTTTTACCGGCGACGACAGTTTCCTGTTGGTGACCCGTCGCGACGCCCTTTTGTTGAGTGATTTTCGTTTTATCGAGCAACTGGCGGAAGAATGCCCGGGGCTGGAGGTGTCGATCCGCAAGGTGGGCACCGAGATGCACGAGGCCGTCGGTGCGGCGCTCCAAGCCTGCAAATTGGGAAGCGTGGGGATCGAGGCGACCTCGATGACCGTCGATCTGCTGGAACGTCTGACTCAGCAGGCCGAAGGCGTCGAGTTCGTGCCCACGAAACAATTGGTCGAGCAGTTTCGTGAAATCAAGGACCGGGACGAGATCAACGCGATCCGCGACGCGGTGCAGATCGCCGAGCGCGCCTTTGCGGTGATCCGCGCAGCGTTGTGTCCGGAGCAGACCGAAAAGCAGATCGCTCATGAACTGGAAAACCAAATCCGACGTTTCGGAGGCGATCGCTGCAGTTTTACGCCCATCGTCGGAGTCGGCTCGCGGGGCGCCCTGCCGCACGCGGTCCTGTCGGATCGGCAGATCGGCGACAGCGACTTCGTGCTGATCGACTGGGGCGCCCGGGCTTCGTTGTACGTGAGCGACTTGACGCGAGTCCTGGTCACCGGTAAAATCCCGCCCAAACTGGAGAAGATCTACGACATTGTGTTGCGCGCTCAACAGGCGGCGATCGACGCGATCCGACCTGGCGCCGTCATGCAAGAAGTGGACGCTGCAGCTCGACAAGTGATCGAAGACGCCGGGCACGCGAAGCGATTCGGTCACAGCCTGGGCCACGGCATCGGGTTGCAGGTGCATGAGTCGCCGCGTCTGGCTGCCGGACAGCAGCGAACGCTGAAGGCGGGCATGGTGGTGACCGTCGAACCCGGAATCTATTTTCCGGGATGGGGAGGAGTGCGGATCGAAGATGATGTCCTGGTGACTCGGGCGGGACACGAAGTGCTCAGCAACGTTACCCGTGATTTCGCCGACTGCGTGCTCAGCTAGCATCGGTTTTTTGTCAACCGGAGAATCCTATGACCGAATCCCAAAACCCGGCCGACGACGTGTTCGACGTGAGCCGTATTCGCGACTTGATCGAGCTGATGAAGGAGTTCGATCTGAGCGAGGTGGATCTACGCCAAGAAAAGCAACGGATATGTTTGCGCCGTGGAGGCTCGGCAACGGCGCCGGTCTTTTCGGCTCCGCCCGCTGCGGCGGTTGCCGCATCGACGCCCGCAGCAGCGCCGCCGCCCGTATCCGCCACCACTCAGGCGGGCGACGAGCCGAACATGGCGCTGATCCGCAGCCCCATGGTGGGTACGTTCTACCTGCGGTCCAACCCCAAGAGCGAACCGTTCGTCAAGGTGGGGGACCGTGTCTCGAAAGAGACGACCGTGTGCATGGTCGAGGCCATGAAGGTGTTCAACGAAATCCCGGCGGAAGTCAGTGGGACGATCGTAGCGGTGCTGGTGGACGAAGAAGATGCGGTCGACTTTGGCAGGCCGTTGTTCAAAGTCGATACAAGCAAATGACGGCCGGTTGGAAACCAATATGTATAATCGCATTCTGATCGCAAATCGAGGCGAAATCGCGCTGAGGATCATCCGCGCTTGCCGCGAGATGGGCATCGAAACCGTGGTCGTTTACAGCGACGCAGATCGCGAAGCGGCCTACCTGGAGATGGCTGACGAGGCCTATTGTATCGGGCCGGCCAGGAGCGTGCACAGCTATCTGAGGATCGACCGGGTCATCAGTGCGGCCGAGGTCGGCAATGTCGAGGCGATCCATCCGGGATATGGATTCCTGTCCGAAAATGCTCAGTTCAACGAAGTTTGCCGCAGTTGCAACATCGACTTCATCGGGCCGACCCCCGAGGCGATGGACATGCTGGGCGACAAGAACCAGGCGCGGCGCCTGGCTCGTGAAGCGAACGTGCCCGTCGTGCCGGGCAGCCCGGGATTGCTGGAAGACGACGAACAGGCTCTGAAGATCGCGCACGAGATCGGGTTCCCCGTGTTAGTCAAAGCTACGGCCGGTGGCGGCGGGAAAGGCATGCGAGTGGCCGGGAACGACCTGGCGCTGAAAACCGGGTTCGCTCAGGCGCAAAACGAAGCCAAAGCGGCGTTCGGCAACGCGGCCGTCTACCTGGAAAAATATATCGAGCGGCCGCGGCACATCGAGGTCCAGGTGATCGCCGACCAACACGGCAACGCCGTCCATCTATGGGAACGCGACTGCTCGACTCAACGACGACACCAGAAGTTGATCGAAGAGAGCCCCGCGCCCAACCTGCCCGCCGAAACACGAACGGCCATCTGCGAGGCCGCGGTGCGGCTGGTCAAACTGGCCAACTATACCAATGCTGGCACGGTCGAATTTATCGTCGATCAAGACAATAATTTTTACTTCATCGAAGTCAACGCGCGGATTCAAGTCGAACACCCCGTCACCGAACTGGTGACCGGCATCGACCTGATCAAAGCTCAGATCGCCGTCGCCGCCGGCGGGACGCTGCCTTGGACTCAAGAGCAGATCCCGCAGGTGGGATGCTCCATCGAGTGCCGGATCAATGCGGAAAAGTGGGACCGCAATTTTCAGCCCAACCCCGGTCGGATCGATTCCATCTTCTACCCCGGCGGTCCCGGCGTTCGTTTCGACTCGCACGTCTACGCCGGCTATACCGTCCCGCCCCATTACGATTCCATGATCGGCAAACTGCTGGTCCATCGCCCGACGCGCACCGAAGCCATCGCGTGCATGATGCGAGCCCTGGATGAATTGCGAGTCACCGGGATCGAGACGACCGCGCCGTTCCATCGGCGACTGCTGGCGCACAGTGATTTCGTCGATGGCCACGTCGACACCGGCTTCGTCGAACGCACTTGGCAAGCCTAATCGAACGCGAAACCGCAAACTGTTCTGCGTTCCGGTGACGCCAAAGGCGTCGAACTCCAAAGCCCAAGGTCGCGGTACTCCGCGCACCTTGGGTTGCCGAGTTACACGAGATCGCCGCCAAACCCCAACGGGGTTTTACACGCTCCTGATTACGTGTTTAGCCGACTCGATCGGCTTCCTATTCGTCACCTCGATTCCAATCGATCACGAAGAGCGTCTTCGATCGAAGCGATCATCCCTGCCAGCAGCAACTGGACGTTCATCGGCAACGGTTCTTCTCCGTCGATGCGGAAGACGATCCGATCGGTCCGGACGGCCGGTACGATCAACGCGCCCAATTCCTCGAACGTCTCGCGGTCCATGTATTGTTGCAGATCCGGCACTTGGCTGTAGGCGCTTTGCAGGATGTCCGGCAACCAATCCGCGAATCGTCGGGCGGCTTGCGGCGAGGCGGATTGGACGATCAGGCTGGCGCGAGGGGCCCCGGGGTCCATGCCCAGCGCCGCCCATCGCAGCCCTTCGGTCAACACGTCGCTGGAACCACCGCCCAAGTGACGCGGAAGCTGCGGCATCAGTTCGACCACCGTGCGGCGAATATAATCCGGGGGTACCAGCAGGATCTGGATCGGATAGGCTGCGACCGAGGCAAACGCGGCGTCGAGCCCCTCGGGGGGCGAACCGGCGAAGATATCGAGGTTCTTTGCTGACAGATCGATGATGCCATCCGGCGCCATGACAATCATCCCTTTGCCGTCCATCGATTCGTCGTTGGGTGTGCTGAGGACCTTTGAAGTTAGTTCGATTCCGTAGGAACGTAGATAGCCCTGAAGCCGTTGCTGATCGACGGCGGGCGACTCTTGAAGAAACAGAAGCGTCGGCCATACGATCTGGAACTGAGGGCGACGGAGGTCCGGCCTCTCCGTCCGTGCCTTCGGGTTACCGATGCTCAGGTAAATGGGTTGCCCGCCCATGGTGGCTTGAAAGGTCTGGATGGCTTCGCTAATCAGCGGCCATCGTTTGCGGGGTTCCTCGGTCGCGGATTCCGCTTGGTCCAGGTCGGCGACGAGATCCGGAAGCGACAGCCGAGTTGGATCGAGCTTGGCGATCACAAGAGTCGTCTCGCCGATCCACGGGCTGAGGATCGCAGCGTCGCGGTCGGGCGCTGGTTCGGCAGGGATGGCGATGCTGGTGGACGCCAGGACCAACAAGCAAGCGGTCAATCGGAGGAAGAGGTTCGATGGGTTCATGGGTGGACTCCTGAGGTTGGGTATGATTTGCTCTCACGGGTTTGTTTTCGAACGGCTCGAGTTCCGACACGGGGTCCGTGGAAAGCTACGGGATTCTCGGTAACTTCGGGCTGGTCGGGACGGAGTCCCAACCTACGGCGGACTACTCCGCGAATCGCAGGACCAGCCGGTAGCGTGAATCCATCAAGGGATGACCACTTAAAATGGCATGGTCGCTGTGGTACTGGTAATCGAGCGGTTGCCCGGTGAACGGCTCCGGCGGCACTGGAACGGGAAGCTTGTCCAGGCTCGGCGGTAGTTTTCCTTCATGAGCCGCCCCGTACATGCGAATCGCCTCGACTGCCTGGAGCAGGGCCAGTTGTTGTTCGAGACGGCCCCGGAAGATTCCTTCCGGACGCATCGCTGATAACCACAAATTCGCAAGCAGTTCCCTATAGCCGGTCCATTGCGTTTGCTTGCTCGAGTTACTGTCCGCATCCTTTCTGAAGGCATGAGCCTGATGAAAGGGCAGGTAAGTCCATTTGAAAAACGCATCTCGTGCGTCGTCGTGGAACCGAACCATCGCGAGGAAGACGACTTGGGCCGTCGGGTAGGCCGCGAGCTGCTCCGGGGTAAATCCCCACTCTTCCATCAAGTAACGTTTTGCCGTGGGGTACGCGGCGGCTACAATTCCCACCAAAGCGCTGCGGGCCGTCTCGCGGTCGGCGTTCGCCCAGTGTAATCCAAACTCATTCGCGAAAAACCCGGACATCTGCGAGATTAAACGATCGAGAAAGTCTTGCCAGTACTCTGGCGGTCGAGGAGTTTCGTCTACTTCACGTAGCACCCTTAATTGCAGGTAAAGTGAATCGCGTTCGATTGACTGCGAGTAACGCGAGTCCACAAGCGGACGCGGTAGCGTGGCGAACGCCCAATACAAGTTGGGCGTTTCGGGATGTTGGACCAAATGCAGGGCGTCGTCCCAAGCGTAGCCAGTACAAGCGATGCCTACGAGATTAGAAATGAAAAAGACATCCTGCCCCAAATGACGGCCCAAGGCGTATTGCTGTCCCAAGATCGCAAACGCGTCGCTGATGCGCCCTTCCGCGATCGCCACCTTGCAGCGGAGGCTCTGCATCCTCGCCACTTCACGCATCGATTGAACTTCTGGTAACAGGTAGCCGAACAAATCCTCCACTTCGCGAATGTTTCGATCCAAGTCGTAACGCCGTCGCTTCGCTGCTTCACGAAGCAACGGCGGCTGAAACGAAGTCAGACGCAGAAAATCTCTCACCTTGGCCAAAGGTAATTCATTGGGGCTCATGTTAAGCCAGACGTACGGCGGTACTTCGAAGACTGATTTTCCTTCCTTAGCAGCCTGCTCCCGAGCCGACTTCTGGACTTCGCGGAGACGATCGCGTCGCGGATCCTGCTCGAAGAAACCCGATGCCTTCAAATAGTATAGAGCCGCGTTGCCGTCCAGCATCTCGAACTCATCAGGCAACAGCCGGTATTTCAATGCCGGACGCGGCTCGGGCTGCGGGTACAGCGTCATCTCCATCGTGCGAATCGTAATGCCCGTCTGATCGTCTTTCGATATCAGCCAGCCGCCCTCCGTCACCGGTGGCTCGTCCCCAAGTGCTGGTGAAGGCAACAGCGCGGTCATCGAAAAGACCGCAGAAAGTAGGCAAACGAATGACACTCTGTTCATTGTGAGAGTCTCCCATTGAAGTGGAATTTCGTGCATGTTGAACCTAGAAACGATTGGGCCGGTTATTCCGTGGGCGGCACGGCGCTAGCCGCCGGTTTTTGGTGCACGGGAACCGGTGGCTAGAGCCATGCCGTTGAGCCATTTCTTTGCCGATCCTTAGCGGTGTTCCACGTGGTCAGTCGTCGGCCGAAAACGACTCCGGACCCCGACGGTCCCTGCTCGGTTTCCTTACAATACGCCATGTCGGCTTGCCTCATACAACAATTCTTCCATCATTCGCCCGCGGGTGATGGGCGCTGGCGGCTCGAAATCGATAATCCGCTTGGCATCGGGGGCCGCCAGTTCGGCACGACCGACGCTCGGCTTGTCCATGTCCCAAGATTCCGGTGGCACGTCGCACAATGCTTCGACCGTTCGGCGGTACAACATTCCGACTCGTAATATGCCGCCGTGCCCCGAAACTTCGAAGGGCCAGGCACCGCGCGGGTCGGCGATCGTGGCGATCAGCGAATCGTCACGCGGCCGGGGGTCAGGCGGCCGAACCGGGACCTCGGGGCGCTGGTCGATTTCGGAAGCTCCATCGTCCTCCGGTATCGATGTTTCCTCTACCACGTCGACATTTTCTGTCGGCTCGGGTACCCGGACTTTCTGCCGGACCATCGCGTCCGCTGAATCGACGTCGGCGGCCGGACGGCTGACCAGCATCAACGTCACCAATACGCCGACGGCCGCACCGCAGATCCACGATCCGGCCAAAGCGGTCCACCAGCGGTACGCAGGGGTAGGTCGCTCGACGCAAACGTGGTCCGCCGTAACCGATCGTCTTTCAGACGCTGCATCCACTCCACCTCCGCTCGCGATCCGCAGCAGCGTGACTGGGTCCAGTGACGGAGGTCGCGGCCGAGCTGCTTTCAAACGCCGCTCGATCTCGGCCAGACGGTCGCTCTCTTCGGAGTATCCGCTGTCCGGGTATTTCGTAGCCGGTTTATCAGGTTCGTGTTTCATGGCATGTTTCCGATGGGTCCATGGTATCGTTCAGCATATCGCCCAGCAGCGCGAGGGCTTTCCGGTATCGCCGATGCGCGGCACTGGTCGAGACGCCGACCAAGGCCGCGATCTGTTCGAACGACAATTCGCCCCAGATTCGCGCGACTACAATCTCTCGTTCCAAGTCAGGCAGCCGGCGGAGCATCTGTTCGAGTTCCTCCGAGCCGATCGCCGGTTCGCGATCCTCCAGGAACCACGACTCGCGCCCTTCGGCAGCCCGTCGATGGTGTTCGACCCGTCGGTGCTCGCCGCGAGACCAGTTCATCGCTCGTCGTCGTACGGCCTGAAAGAGCCAAGCGACCGGCTGTTCGGGAACCTGTTGCTGCCGTACCAGATCGACCAGGGCCATTTGCAAGGCGTCCTCCGGCGCGTTGCACCATTGCTGCGCATACAGCACCAGTGCCGCCCCGTGAGCGTCGATCACCCGCCGCAGCCATTCCGAATCGATCCGCTCCACATCCCCTCCAACGATCGTCCAGCCGCCAACGCTGCCCGTTCACGAACCTATCCCCGCTCGACCCGCGATTTCCCACTCGGCCCAGCATTTTCCTGGCAGAAATGTGCCGACGAAAACGGATCGATCCTGGCCGGCCGCTCATTGTCACACTCGTCGTCTACGGCTGAAGCTGCAGTCTGGCAAAGAGCCCCACGTGATCGGACGGCCAGTAGATCGGAAACGTGAACTCGGATCCATCCGGGTACATCAAGGTGGACTCGGTGATGAACTGCGGCTTGTCTCCGAGCAATCCCACCTCATGCGTATGCCACTGTCCCTTCTTGGCTCCACTGCCGTTTCCATCACGGATCATGACCAGGTCGATCCGGGTGATTGCGAGCGATTCATCATTGTCAAGAAAGCTTGCCTGTGCAGCGGTAAAGCCATCCTCTTCCGGGTGCGCGATGGTCCAGGCGTCCTGGAATCCCTCGTCCAGCAGCAGTTCATAGGCGTCCACCGGCCAGGACCAGATCGGTCCGTCAACGACTCCCCCAGCGGCCGAGTTGTAGTCGCCGATCATGACCACCGGCATGTCGGTGTTCGCAGGCCCTTCGAGCAATTCGATCATCTGGTCCAGTTGAATGTTGTCGCCTTCAGCGTTCAGGTGCGTCGTGATCAGACGGAACTCCCGGCCCTGAACCTTCCCATCGATGGCAGCCCAACTTCGGAGCAAATGCACCTCACCGCCCCCGGTTTCAAACACGACCGCGTTTGTGAAGACGTCCCATTGCGGGTTCGACACCTTGAGATTCGCCGCTGGCAGATCGGTTCGAGCCAGAATCACTTCGTGATCGATCATGCGGACGTAACTGAACAGACCGGGCATTGCTGCGTCCGTCCCCGGCGCAATGACCACCGGCTCATAGTGCAGATCCAGCGCTGCCAGTTCGTCCAGCAGCACCGCCAGGAAATCGATTTCGACAGTCTCTTCGCCGATCGGTTGCAGGTCCGGCCCGAATGGCTGTGTGGTGAACGTCGCCACCTCCTGCAGCCCGATGAGCGTCGGCTGTGTGTCAGCGATTTCCTGTGCAAACACGGCTGCCCGCGCCGGATAGTCGCTCGCGATGACCTCTGCGAACACGCTCTCCACGGTGAACATGATCTCAAGGAAAGCGCCCCCATCAACCGGAGCGGGCAGGTCGGTCAGTGGCGATAAGTCAGCGCCATAATAGAGATTGCGCGACAGAACCGTCACCTCGCCGACCGGCGCATGTCCGGGCGGTTGCGCCGCCGGAAGTTCACTGACCAGTGCCACCAGTATTGCAACAATCAGCAATGTGCCGAAGTGGTATGTCTTGCTCATGAAAAGTCTCCTCACACTGAAAACGGACGGGAATTTGACACCCCCACGGACGAGAACGAAACCGTCTGGTCGGTTCCTTTAGAAAATCTTCTGCAAAATTTTTTCGGAATCTTTTGCGATCACCACCCCTCTACTTGGGGTGTGCATTGCCTTTTGGAAAGTTTTGTTGGGGATGCTCGACGCAGCGACGACACCAAGAACTGATCGAAGAGAGCCCCGCCCCCAATCTGCCCGCCGAAACGCGAACGGCCATCTGCGAGGCCGCCGTGCGGCTGGTCAAGCTGGTCCATATGAAGATCGAGGCCCCTGACCGGGGCACTTCGAGCACCCCCTCGGCTTCCTTATGACTACCATTCTTTGCAAGACAAACTTCAGTTACCCGTGCTGCCAATCGTTCGCTACCTGAAGGTGGGGTTCTATGCCATCGGTGTCGATCGCTACGTCGAGGAGCTTTGGGGATTGATGGGGATTCCACGCGAGCGGATAGCTTAGGCTCCCTGGCCACGAGCGGCTCTCATTTTCCCTTCTTTTCTGTTGCCTCCCTCGAATCCTCGCCGCTTGTCGGCGTGATCGTTAGGTTTGCTGGCCACGATCTTGAGTCGCACGCCGTGCGAGTCAAGTTGACGGCGGTCTGCGGAGGCGGGATACTGGACAGCAATCGGTTGCGAGTCCGCGTGAGCATCGCGGTTTCGTCGTACGTCAACATTTTTCTCGATGATTCGGAAGGATCGGCGAATGACTGGAAATCAGGGAAATCGACGCGATTGGTTGAAAGCTGTCGGAGTCGGCACGGGCATGTTGATGCTGGCCGACAGCCGATCGGCTCGCAGCTATTACCAGAA
>SKKK01000394.1 GCA_007121535.1 Planctomycetaceae bacterium
CTGGATGCCACCGGCGGCTAGCACCGTGCCGCTCACTCATCCCGACCCCAAGATTTCGCCTGGACAACGCACTAGTCCTCCTGCTGCCTTGTAGGGGGAAGATTATGTGAAAGATTAGGCGAGAGATTAGGTTTGGGCCTGAGCTGCCATTTTCCGCGATAGCCATGCCCCCCTTGTGGAAGCCATTTATCCGGGCTTAAGTCAGCCAAAATGGCGATATGATAACATCCGTAATGGCTATTCTTGTCTCCTTTATCGGGGAACTCAAAGTCAGCGCAATGCGTCCAAACTGGACGTTGGACTCGGTTTTCGGTGTAGCTTGCATGAAGGAAATCGGTTCGAGCTGCCTTGTTGTGCTGCTGGCCTGCCGGTGGAAGAAACACTACTTTCGTTACAGTTTGTTGGTTGGCCAGCGATTTGGTTGCCCTGGAAGACAAGATAAGCTGCGCAAAACAGGTGACACTCAGTAATCAGTGACTATACTTGATCTTGTAATAATCTGCTCAAACGGTAACGACGGCGTAGTTCCCTCATTTTGATTAAACTTTGCAGGTTTTGCCGTCGTCCGTATGGAGTTCCGAAGAACGAAGTTTCGAAACAGACAGTGACAGTATCCCTCTATCCTGCTTTGACAAGTTAGGGTTCTTTGCATGGCCATTTCAGGATTTCGCCGTTTGCTCGGCAGGTCGGAGAAACGACGCAAGGATCAGCGCCGCGAGTCTAGGCGTCACCACTTCCAGAAAAATTTGGGCCGTCGTTTGGTCCACGAAACGCTGGAATCCAGGACGCTGCTTTCTGCAACCCCCCACCTGAGTCAGGACGCAATCGATGCTGCGATCGATCGCTCGACGGACCTGACACTGTATGACCCGACCATGATTGAGGACGCTCAAAGATGGGTCATCCGGGTGGAAGAGGGTACGAACATCGGCGAATTGGCCAGTGCGATGGGTACCGATGCGCTTCAACCGACCGGATTGATACCCAATACGTACTTCTTCCAGGTGCCACCTGGATCGACATCAGCACTGGAGACCCTGGAATCTCAGAAACAACTGGGTTTCTTTTACCCGTTGATCCCCGTCCCTGCGACCTTCCGATTCGAACCGAACGACCCGCTGTTCCCGGACCAATGGCACTTGTTGAATACCGGCCAGACGGGGGGAACTCCGGGAATGGATGCCAATGTGACGGGAGCTTGGGAATCGGTCAGCGGTGCAGGGATTGTCATCGGGATCGTGGATGATGGCCTGCAGTATACGCACCCAGATTTGGCAGCCAAGTATCGCCCGGAACTGAGCTACGACTTTTTCGAAGATAACCCGGATCCAATGCCGTTTCCCGGGGATGCGCATGGTACGGCCGTCGCGGGTGTGGCCGCCGCCGTCACGGACAATGAGTTGGGCGTCGCCGGTGCGGGGCGAGACGCGGATCTAGCTGGCCTGCGTTTACTGACGTTGCCCGACGACATCGTCGCGAACATGCTGACCCACCAAAACCAAAATATTCACATCTACAACCACAGTTATGGGCCTCCGGATAACGGCCGATTGTCCGCGCCGGCTTTTGGTCCTGGGCCATTGACCTTGGCTGCTTTGCAAGAGAGTGTCACGACGGGGCGGGGTGGACTCGGAAACATCCACGTCTGGGCGGCTGGAAATGGTCTACTGGAACAAGATAACGTCAATTACGATGGGTTTGCGAACTCGCGTTTCACCATCGCCGTCGCGGCGGTGGACCATGATGGGCGGCAGAGTTTCTATAGCGAGCCCGGGGCGCCGATCATCGTCACCGCTCCTTCCAGTCCGGCGGGTGCTGTAGGGATCACGACCACCGATCTGATGGCACCCGATGGTTACAATCCGGATGGTGACTACACGGACGATTTCGGGGGTACTTCCTCCTCCGCTCCGCTGGTATCCGGGGTAATCTCGCTGGTGTTGGAAGCCAACCCCGATCTGACCTACCGGGACGTTCAGCACATCCTGGTCGATACGGCGCGTCAAAACGATCCCACCGACCCCGACTGGACGACCAACGCGGCTGGCCGATTGATCAACCACAAATACGGTTTCGGCATGATCGATGCGACGGCCGCCGTCGAAGCCGCGCAGACCTGGACCACAGTTGACGACGAAATCAGCTATGGTTCCGGGTCGGTTTTGGTCGGGGCAGCGATCCCCGAAGGCAGTCCCGAAGGGGCGGTCTCGACGATCTCGGTACCCGAGGATATCAACATCGAGTGGGTCGAGGTAGTGTTCAGTGCCACTCATCCGCAGAGCGGTGATTTGCAGGTCGAGTTGATCGCTCCGTCGGGAACCTCGTCGATCCTGGCCGAGACGCGGCCGGTGGTCAATGCAGGGGTCTATTCCAATTGGCTATTCACCAGTGCGCGGCATTGGGGCGAGAATTCCGAGGGGGATTGGACCCTGGTAGTCCGGGACCAAGGCCCCTTGGGCACGGGCGGCACGTTCGATTCGTGGCAGTTGAACGTCTATGGAACCGAGGCGATTCCCGACCCCGATCGTCCGCCGGAACCACCCGAGCGCGAGATCGCGGCGATTGGCCCGCAGTTGATCGCAGGTCGCCCCAACGAAGGCCATCTCTTGTTGCCCAACAAGGTGAACGAACCCTTGTTTGTGGCACCGCGGGAGGTCCAGTTGTTGTTCCAGGGCGGTGGTAACATCGTAGCGGGCATGGATTTGAACGATGCCATCCGCATCACCCGTCAAGGTTCCGATGGAGCGTTCGACTATGCCTATGCCAAGACGGACTTCTATACCGGGGCTGGTCTGGACGAACGCGACCGAGTGGAGTTGAAGATCGAGGCCGTTTTGCTGGGCGAAAAGCAGAACGGGATCACGGTCACATTCACCAAGAGCGACCACGGCAGCGACGATCGACAGCCGATCATCCACGTCAACGGTCGGATGATCACCGTCGATCTGAACTCCCAGGAGGGTTTCGAAACCACCGGCGGGGTACTGGAACAAGCATTGAACTCGCATCCCGCGACCAGCCGCTTGATCCGCGCGACGGTCTCGGGCAACACGGCATTGCCGTTGACCGACAACCTGCCGCAGGCCGCTTCGGTGGTTTCGGACATGAATACGATCGCCAGCCCGCGATTGGGTGGTTGGGCGGAACTGGAATTCACTGCGGTGAATCCCGGCACCGGCGGGAACGACATCCAGTTGGTCGTCACCAAAAGCAACCACGCGAACTTCAACATGGCGCCGTTCATCAACGTGGACGGGACCACGATCTATATCGATTTGAATTCCCAGGACGGTTATCGCACGCGAGCCCAGCAGTTGGTCGACACGATCAACCAGCACCCGGAGGCGGGCGCTTTGATTCAAGGTCGCGTCGTCGCCGGCAGTTTGTTGGCGGATTTGGCGGCGGTCGAGATCGACTACTCGCCGCTGCAATTGGAAGGCGGCCATGACGGCAACGGCCACCCGACACCGCTGGCTCCGCTGGTATTGGCGGGCGCGGGCAAAGCCGAAGTGTCCAGCAGCTTTGGCATCCAGGGCTTGGAGGTAGGGTTCCGTGCGGCGCAGCCCGGGCCGGAGAGCAACGGGTTGCAGGTAGCCGTGCTGGCCTCGGACCGGGGCCAGAACCAGCCGCCTCGAGTTCGCGTCGACGGTCGAAAGATCACGGTCACGTTGAATACCAACGCCGTGACGCCGCGAGTGACGGCGCGGGATCTGGTCGATGCCATCAACGC
>SKKK01000396.1 GCA_007121535.1 Planctomycetaceae bacterium
AGCATGCCACGGTCCGAGGCGCAAGAGGGCAAACCCGTCGACGCAACTGCAACGCGCTAGTCGCTGATGTATTGCGGGGTTTCGCCGTTGATTTCGGCTAACGCATTGCAGGCGGCCCGCTGCTCGGCCTCCTTCTTGTTGCGTCCCCAAGCCGCCTGATAGCGGGTCCCGCCGATCTGAGCGGCGACTTTGAAGCATTTGCGATGGTCGGGGCCTTTTTCGTCCAACAACATATAGGTGGGGCTGCTACAGAAGTCACGCTGAGCCACCTGCTGGAGCAGCGATTTGTAATTGCCACCAAGATCGCCGGTCGCGGCCATCTCGATCTCCGGGCCGATGTACTGTTCGATGAACCGTCTGGCCGCATCGTTGCCGCCATCCAAATGGATCGCCGCAATCAACGACTCGAAGACATCGGCCAGCAAGGACGGTGGGATGGTCCGCGTAGCGGCCATCCCCCTGCCAACGATCAAGAACTCCTGCAACCCCAGCGCTTCACTGATCTTCGCACAGGCTTGGCGGCTGACCACGGCAGACTTGATTTTCGTCAAATCCCCCTCCAGGTATTGGGGGTATCGGACGTACAGTATTTCGCAGACGACGGCGCCCATAATGGCGTCACCCAGGAACTCCAGACGCTCGTTGGATGCCAGACGATGCTCGGCTCCCGAAGCGTGCGTCAGCGCCTCGATCAGCAACTGTTGGTCTTGGAAACGATAACCGATACGCCGCTGGCAGCGGTCCAGTCGTGACGTATTTTCGGAATCCAGATCCAAGGCCGAGTTTTCGTGCTCAGAGGCGATGGGGGTAGGGAATTGACTGTTCACACCAGGAAACCCGTCGAGGCTTAGGGGACGTGTTTTTTGCAAGGCGACGCTTCCTTGTCATTGGCTCAGATGCCAACTTCTTTATAATGCGGTCACTACCCCTATGACAACAGCGGATTCGACGGCAAAACATCCAAAAAATGTTACTCGCCGCGAATCCGACTCGATCAACTCTTGCTCGGGAGGGCAACATGGACGCAAAAACTGGGTTCCTATCCGTTTCGACTCGATGCACGTTATCGATCGCTGTTTGGTTGGCGGCCACCACTTGCTTGATGGGCGAAGATCCTCCCAAGATGGCAGAAGCGATCGGTCAGGCCAAATCGCTGTCCATGGCGTTTCGAAACGCTGCGGAAGCCACGATGCCCTCGGTGGTGACGATTGTCGCAACCCCTTCACCGGAAGAACGCAGGCAAGAATTCCGGGAAATGCTGGAAGATCCTCGATTTCGCCGTCTGCTGCCGGACACCTTCGAGATCCCGGAGCCGTTCGGCGAGGATTTCGATCTGCCCTTTTTCCCCGACGGCGATACGCAAGTGGGTTCGGGAGTGGTCATCGATGCATCGGGAGTGATCTTGACGAATCATCACGTGATTGAAAATGCCGGTTCGGTGACCGTCCGCTTCGGCGACGGCCGCGAAGCCAAGGCCACGGAGATCAAGGCCGACCCGCGAAGCGACTTGGCGATCCTCAGAATCCCCGTAACGACCCCGCTCAAGGCCGTTCCCATGGGCGATTCGTCCAGCTTGCAGATCGGCGATTGGGTGATCGCGATCGGTAGCCCGTTCGAACTGGAAATGACCGTCAGCGCCGGAATCATCAGCGGCCTGATCAGCGGACCGATCGGTGGCCACGGAAGGGGGCCTCACGAGATGCAGCGAGGTCGTTTGCTGCAGACCGATGCGGCCATCAATCCGGGTAATTCCGGTGGTCCGCTGGTGAATCTCGATGGCCAAGTGGTGGGGATCAACATGGCCATCGCCTCCAACAGTGGCGGATACCAGGGGATCGGATTCGCCATCCCGGCAGACCGGGCCAAGTGGGTGGCCAGCGAGTTGATCAACCACGGGGTCGTGCGACGCGCCTATCTGGGAATCCGCATCGACGAACTGGGGCCCGAGGCGGCCGAAACCTTGGGGCTAAACCCGCGATCGGGGGTCTTCGTGGCCGAAGTCTTGCCGGATGGAGCCGCTGCCGATGCGGGATTGCGAGTCAATGATGTCATCACGGAATTCGCAGGCCTGCCAGTGCGAGGGCCTCGCGATCTGCAGGATGTGGTCGAACAGCAACCCGCCGAATCGCAGCAGACGATGACGGTGATGCGACGCGGGCAAGCGATCCAGTTGCAAGCGACCATGAAGCTGGAGCCGACGGCAGAGGTGGAATCAACACCGTGATGATCTTCAACACGCTGTCTTGAAACGCATCATAGGGCAGAAAAGAAGGTGCCCAGTGTGACTGGACGCAGATTGATATGTGGGAACAAGGAGTAAAGGATGAATCAAACCGACGTGCTTCCGGCGCCAGTACTTGAACCTTTCGTGCACAAGACTGGAAAGTGGGAACAAGAGCGATCTGCCTATTGGCGATTACTACCCAGTTTGCTGCCCCAATACCGCGGTCAGTATGTGGCTATTCATGAAGGCCGGGTTGTGGATAGCGGCTCAGACCAACTCGAATTGGCGATGCGGATGTACCAGCGATTCGGATACGTCCCCATCTACGTGGGACATGTCTCCGACGACCCGGTGCGAACCCTGCGAGTGCCGACCCCACGAGTTATCGGAGAGAATTGTCCAGCATGATCCGATACAGCTACAACCAGCAAATTGCGCCGCCGGCTCCTCTTGTCCATGTCACGATTCGATCGCCGCATGAGGAAACGGCCGTGTCGGAAACGCCTGGCCTGCTGGATACAGCCGCCGACATAACAGTCCTCCCCGCTCGGGTCGCCGAGGAACTACACCTGATCCCCCTGGATGAGATTCCCATCGGAGGATTTGACGGGCACGTTACCTGGGTGCCTACATTCCTCGTCCAGTTGGAATTGCGACAGTGTCCGCCAAGAATGACTCGCGTCGTAACGAGTCGAGACGAACCTTATGTTTTGCTGGGTCGCGATGTTCTGAACTTCCACCGAGTCACACTCGATGGCCCTCAATTACGTCTGGAAATCGAATGAGGTGACTGGGCTGGGTTGGGTACAATCTAGCCATGAACGGTCAAACTGATATGGACAGAGATAATCCGTTTCCGGGGATGAATCCCTACCTGGAGCAACATTGGCGGGACGTCTGTACGTCGCTGATGGTTTACTTGTGCGACCAACTGCAGGAAGAGCTTCCTGCGGGCCTTTGGGCCAGTGTGAAAGAAGAAGTAACGATCGACGAGGCCGAATCCGGGCTGGTGGAAACAGCGAATCCCGATGTGCAAATCACCAAGTCTCGGGGACAGTCCCCGAGGCGAGCCGCTGGCGTAATAGAAACGGCCGTGGCCGAGCCGCTTGTGCTGCTTGATCCGGAACCGGCTCCCGAGCGTTCTGTGCAGATCTTTGCGGCCGGCGGCAGGTTGATCACGGCTATCGAAGTGCTGAGCCCCACGAACAAACTGCGGTACGAACGACGCATCGCGTACCGTCAGAAGCGTCGGACGTATCAAGAGGCTGGCGTCAACGTCCTCGAAATCGACCTGATCCGCGACGGGGAGTATCTGGTGCTGGCGCCCGAAGAATTGATACCGCCGTCGCAGCGTGCCCCGTATATCATCAGCGTCTGGCGGGCAACGCAGCCCGGAGTCAAATTCGCCTACCCGTGCCCGCTCTCCAAACCGCTGCCACGGATCGCCGTACCACTGCGTCCCCGGGACACCGACGCCGTGCTGGATTTGCAAGAACTGATCGACCTGTGCTACGTCCGCGGCCGCTACCACGCCCGCATCGACTACCAAGCCGACCCCGAACCTCGGTTAGCACCGTTCGAGAAATAACTGTCCGATGTTCCCTCGCCCCTCGTGGGAGAGGGCAGGGTGAGGGGGCAGAAAGTGCGTCAGTTATTTCTCGAACGGTGCTTAGAGCCCGCAGACGCCCAATGGGCCGACGAACTGCTCCGCACCACCCGACTCAGGTCGTGACGTAGGACCGGCAAAAGAACAACTGTCGGGTTTTCACGCGATCTGCCCCGTTGCCCAGGCTTCATCGTCCGGATTCAACGGAGGGGTTGGCGATCCTTCGTAGATGTAGGTGGCATAGCGGGCTTTGTCATAGATGTCGTGCAAGACTTGCTGCAAATCCAGTTGAGCGTCCGGGTCGGGCTCGCGCAGCGGGATGGGGACCACCGGCAGCCGGTCGCGCAGACGCAGCGGCCATAATCCCACTCGCGGACGCTGCTGGCTGCGGCTGATCATCACATAGTAATCGCAAGGCGGCAATTGTTCCAACGGTGGACGCTGGCCGCCGCGCAACAGATCGATTTCGACCAGATGAGCCGTACTGCGCAATACCTCGTGTCGCTTGGCCAAGTACTGGTCGCGATCGCCTCCCGGCCGCTTATTGGCCGGACTCAGCAATTCGATCAGTGTCACCAATTGTCGATCGCGGCGATCGCGGATCTCGACAAACGCCAATCGCTCGCTATCCATCGCCGGTACATACCCTTCAGCCGGAGCCTCGCAAACGGCCGCGCCCGGTTCCGCGCCCACGTCTGCGTGGGACGCAACGCGGCTGAGCGAAACATCCGCACGCCCGATGAGCCTCCGCTGCTCGGATGAGAACTCCTGGATAAACACGTGTTCGTCGATCTTCACGATATAGCGCGGATCCACTTGATCCGCAATCCGTTCCGCCACCATCGGCATGAACCGTTCGTGAAAGTCGTGCCACACATCTGCTTGCTCCAAGTACGGATTCATCCCTGGAAATGGCGAAGGCATCGCAAAATCTCCCATGCCTGCGTACCGGCAAATGAATTTGTGTCGCGTTTAGCGAAAGGGGTCGGGAGTCGTTTTCGGATAAGCCGCTTCCCATATGGCAAATCGTTACCCGAAAACGACGCCCGACCCCGTTGCGTCCGCTTCCCGACCTCGTTGCGTCCGCTGATCATCCTCGATTGTAGCAAAAATCAGGCTGGGGTGACAAACGCCTCGGAAAAGCAACGGATCGACATCAATCGCCGAAAGGCAGCGGTTGCTGATGTTTCTGCTGGCCGCGATTCGTCGATGCTGCTTTCTCGGCCGACGCCGGAGAGTCGCTCGCCGGTCGACATTCGTCCTCGCGGCCGCGAACGACTCGCTGTCCACGCATCGCACCGTACTGGGCGGTGATCACGGTCCAGGGTCCGCCGTGATCGTCATCGTCGCGATAGATGACGACCCAATCCTGAGTCGTTCCCGCCTCATGAGCCCGCTGGGTGTTGGAAAACAGCGCCGTGTAATGCCGTCCACCTCGCTCGGTGTGCAGGATCGGCAACCAGGCTTCCCGAGTCGGATTGAAGCGTCGAGGCGCGATGCGAGGCAAACGGCCTTGCCGAGCCAGCCGCCGATACTGATCGTCGATCTCCAAAAGTTCGTCGACCGGTACCGATCGATCCGGTTCGTGCCGGATGTCCGCCCTGGAAGATGGCTCGGCGATCGACGTATGGAACCGGCCAGCCAAGGATTCGCGGACGGCTCGCAGCCGCTTTTCACCCATTCCCGGCACCTTGGACAGACGCCCGTCCCGTTCGGCCGCTGCCAGTTCGGTCAGTGTTTCGATGCCCAGTTGATGGTGGATGCGTTCTGCCAGTTTGGGACCGATATCCGCCACCGAACTCAGAAGTCGCTCGGGGACATGATCGCCCCGTAATCGCACCAACATCGGCAGATCGCCATGGCGAACCAAATGTTCGATCGCAGCCGCCAGCGATCGTCCGATCCCCGGCAACTGTTCCAAGCCATCCGGCCCCTGCTGTTGCAGGATCGTCGCGACCGGGCATTCCCAAGATCGAACCGTCGCAGCACCCTCTCGATACGCTTTGACGCGAAACGGATTCGCGCCCTGAGCTTCCAGCAAATCGGCGACTTCCTCCAAAACACCGGCGATGTGTTCGTTGTCCGGCGCGGTGGTCGAATCGTCGTTTTTCCCAGAACCATTCATCGGTTCGGCTCCCGATTCCCTTCAGTCTATCGCCTTGGTGAACGTGCATCAACCCACGTCAAGCGTGTTCGTCGTTCGCAGGATGTGTTACAATGCTGCGATGAATTCCCTTCGTTCCATCACGGCCGTGCGGGTGCTTGTCATTCTGGTGGTCCTCCTGATTTGGAAGGTGACCGTCAGCATTATATGGGAGTACCGAAACTATGTGCCGCCGAATTTCGAGTCGGACTTCCTATTCGGCCGCGATCCGTATTTTTGGGGCGGTTACCACTGGGCATTCTACATCCATTTGCTCGCGGGGCCGCCCTCGTTGATGTTGGGTACCATCCTGATCAGCCAGCGGCTGCGCCGAAGGTCTTTGGCCTGGCACCGCCGCCTGGGACGTGTGGAAGTGGCATTGGTGTTGCTGATGATCGCGCCCAGCGGCCTGTGGATGGCATTTTATGCGGCGACCGGGGCCGTTGCGGGCGTCGGCCTGGGGTTGCTGGCCATCGCCGCGGCCACCTGTGCCTGGTGCGGCTGGCGATCGGCCGTCACACGGCGACTGGAGGCTCATCGCCGCTGGATGTGGCGAACGTTTCTTCTGTTGGGCTCGGCGGTCGTGTTGCGGATTCTCGGAGGCTTGACCACGGTGCTTCAATGGGACGCCGACTGGCTGTACGCGGCGTCGATATGGGCCAGTTGGCTCGTGCCGCTGCTGGTCTTCGAAATCAGCTCGTCCAGCTCCTCTCGGGTTAGATGGCGAACGCTGCCGTCCAGCATGACGCCTTGAACGCCGCCGGGATGTGGCGTACGGACGGAGGTTTCCAATCCCCGTCTCGACATGGTATCCAGGTTGCGAAGCCAATCTTCGATCGGTTCGATGGGCTTCATCCACGGCACCGAGTGCGTCTCGTCTACTTCGATCACCAGCAGAGCGAGGTGAGCTTCGCCGGGGATGTCGGACAGCTCTCGCGGTCTGGTCGGCAGGAAGCACCCGAACGGCGCGACAACGGCCAGATAGTTCGCGTGGTTGTTCGGAGAAACAACCGAAGGGCACCGGTAGATGGAAAGATACGTCTCGAAGGCGAGTTGATTGACGGGGTCGTCCCAAGGCTTGGACAGATCGATCATGTCGTACAGCGGCGCGTGTTCGATAAAAGGTAAGATCAACGTCCGCCAACTGTGCAACGGGTTGCCGTCGGCATCGACCGTGTAAACCGGCGGCAAACACTCGTGTTCCGCCGCGTAATTGTGCAGTGCCAGCGCGATTTGTCTCAAGTTGTTGACGCATTGAGCGCGCCGCGCCGGTTCTCTGGCCGAACGCACGGCCGGAAGCAGCAGCGCGACCAGCACCGCGAGGATGCCCAGCAGCACCAGTCCCTGAACCAGCCGTCTTGCGACCGGACTCTTTTTCCCCACCGGTGGATCGTCTTCGGTCCGCGGACTTTCATAAGGGTTCTCTTCCATCAGCGCTGAACTTTCAAAAAAACGAAATGAATTCAAAAACCGAACGTCCGAAACACACATGTCAGCCTACGAGAATCCCCAGAGAAGTCAACATTCGGGATGGAATCGCCCGGACCTCTGCTTGCTGCGCTGGATCTGGTAGACTACTTGAGAGATAAACGTCATTCGAAACTGCTCACCACTTCATGGAGAAAACCGATGATGCGCACCATTTTCGCTCTGGGATCGATTCTGTTCCTGATGGCCACCTGTCCCGCCCACAGCGACGATACGCTGCCCGAGGGAATCACGGCCCGTGCATGGGCCATCGCGGACGGCCGCTCCGGCCAGTTATTATGGGGCGTGAACGAAGACGTACCCGCCAAAGCGGCCAGCACAACGAAGATGATGTGCGCGTGGGTCGTGCTGAGAATGGCCGAAGCCGATCCGAGCATCTGGGACGAAACGGTCACCTATTCCCGATTGGCTGCCAATACCGGAGGATCCTCCAGCAGGCTGCGCGAAGGCGAAAGTGTCAGCGTGGCCGAGTGCCTGTATGGTCTGATGCTGCCTTCGGGCAACGACGCGGGCAACGCGTTGGCCGAGCATTTCCACGACAGATTGGATCCGCCGGAGGGCGACGCACCCCAGACGACTCGTTCCAATTTCATCGCCGAGATGAACCGTTGGGCCGAGCGATTGGAAATGACTCGCACCGTGTATCGCAGCGCGTTCGGTGACGGAGGTACGCCCGAACAGTTTACGACCACGCCCCGCGACCTGCTGCGACTGGCCTACCGCGGCATGCAGGACGAACGATTCCGGCAATACGTTGGCACGCGGCGACATACGACGCTGGTCACAACCCCCGATGGCGGACAGCGGGAAGTGGTCTGGAACAACACCAATCAACTGTTGGCGGACGAGGCCTTTGACGGCATCAAGACGGGAACAACCAACCAAGCCGGTGCCTGCCTGGTATCCAGCGGCCGTCGAGGGACCGATCATCTGTTGGTCGTCGTCCTAGGATCGTCGTCCAACGAAGCACGCTATAGCGACACCAAAGCGCTCTTCGATTGGGCCTGGGCTCGTCGCCGCTAAGAGCCATTAACAAAACCGCCAAGGTAGGATGGCTCTCCGAGCCGTCAAGCGGTCTTGTTACGACCTCTAAGAGCCATTAACAAAACCGCCCACGTGGGTCGGTACATGTTGGATCAATCTGGAAGGGGACGAAAATGATGAAACTGTATCAAAGCGGAGCCTTGTTGGCCGTCCTGTTGCTGGCCGGTAACGTGGCTGGCCAGGACAACGCGACGGAGTTGGATCAGGGGCCGTTGCGGTTGCGGATACTTTCCTACAATATCCACCACGGCGAAGGGATCGATGGCAAGCTGGATCTGCCGCGCATCGCTCGGGTGATTCAATCGGTCGAACCGGATCTCGTCTCGTTGCAGGAAGTGGATCGAGGCACGCAGCGAACCAACGAAGTTGACCAATCGGAAGAGCTGGGAAGGTTGACGGGCATGAAGGTGGTTTTCGGCGGCAATATCCAGTTCCAGGGGGGCGACTACGGGAATGCCGTCCTATCGAAACTTCCGATCCATCGCCACCAGAACTGGCTGCTGCCGCGTTTCGACGAAGGGGAGCAGCGTGGTGTGCTGGAGGTTGAGGTCAAGCTTCCCGATGACTTGGGCACGATGTTGTTTCTGGCCACGCATCTGGACCATCGTCGCCCCGACCGCGAGCGGATCGCCTCGGCGCAATGGATCAACCAGCGGATCCGGGACAGCGGCCACCGAATTGCGGTCCTGGCCGGTGATCTGAATGCTCAACCGGAAAGCCCGACGTTGCGCGAATTCGAGCAGGTATGGACTCGCGCCAATAAAGAGGTCTTACCGACCTTTCCCGTCGTCCAGCCGACTCGACAAATCGACTACATCCTGTATTACCCGGCCGACGGCTGGCGGGTCGTGCAGGTTAAGGTGCTGGAGGAAGCTGTAGCCTCGGATCATCGAGCCATCTTCGCCGAACTGGAGCTGGTGCAATAGCCAATAATTCAAGGCAGTCTGCTCTTTAGATCCAAAGGTGCCCTTAGGGCGGTAGCAGAACTTGCCTGGGAGACCTACGGTCGGCGGTTACGGCGGGGTCAGAGACCCGCGCCGAACACTTCGGAAACGTTCGGCGCTCATTTCCAAGAAAGTTGGCGTTTTTTGGTGGTCGAAACCGAAGGTCACATAACAATATCTGTTGTGATTCAGCTTTTCGTGAAACCGCGAAACGCCGGTCAGGTGTCATCAACGCATGAAGGATTTCTGTTGGTGGGGTGGATGTTCATGAGTCGCTCGACTTTGCTTGGCGTTTTTCAAGTCGTCGTGTTGACGGTGGTCACGTTCCTTTCGGCGCAGGAATGGCTTGCGAGTCAGGAGACGGGTCAGAACGGGCCTGTGTTGGCGGCGGATCAAGCCCGTTATTTCGACGCTCACATCGCGCCGCTGCTCGCTCGACATTGCCTGGAATGCCACGACGCCAGCACCCGGGAAGGCGGCTTGGACTTGTCGCGGAAAGCCACGTCGCTGGCAGGAGGCATCAGCGGCAAGGCGATCGTGCCGGGCGAAGCAGCGGATAGCTTGCTGTGGATGTATGTTGAATCGAATGGGATGCCTCCGCAGGATCGACCGCCCCTGACCGACCAGGAAAAGCAGCGTCTGCGCGAGTGGATCGAGGCCGGTGCGGTCTGGTCCGGGGATGCGATTGAGGCGTCGGCTTTGGGTCGCGACCAACGAGCCGTATCGCACTGGCTGCAGCGGTTAACCGTGTCGGAATATATCGAAACGGTGCGCAGCGCGTTGGGTGTGGATATTGCGTCGGACGCTCAGGACTTGTTACCGCCCGACGTACGAGCGGATGGGTTCAATAACACGGCTTATAATTTGAACCTGGACTTGGGTCACATCGAAGCTTACGCCAAGTTGGCGGAGATCATCGTCGATCGCTTGGATGTGATGAAGCTGATGGCCGAGCATGCTTCGCTGCCTTCGGGCAGGCTCGATCCGAATCGCCACATGCGGCCCGTCGTCGAGGGAGTCGGGAAGTGGCTGCTGCGGGGACCGCTGGACGACCGGGAAATCGAGGCTTTCTTGGCCGTCTCCAAGGCCGTCGCTGAAGAAGGCGGAGACTTCACCGAGGCGGCTGAGTATGTGGTCGAGGCCATGCTGCAGTCGCCCCGTTTTCTGTTCCGCATCGAGAACGAACGCGGGGATGTGGCAGGCGAATCGCTCAGTGATTACGAATTGGCGTCGCGTTTGAGTTATATCCTCTGGGGTGGTCCACCGGACAGGGAATTGATGCGAGCGGCCGACGCAGGCGAGCTTTCCGACAGCGGACGGCTGGAATCGCAGGTGAACCGGATGTTGGGCGACCCCCGCGCCATCGAACGTTCGGCTCAGTTCATCCACCAGTGGTTGGATTTGGACCGGTTGAGCAATCTGCGGCCTAATCCCGAACTCTTTCCGCGATGGAACGATCGCTTGGCCGCCGATATGCGGGAAGAGACGTTGGCGTACTTTCGCGATGTGGCGTGGCAGCAGCAGCGTCCTCTGTCGGATCTGATGAACGCCCAACTCACCTACGCAACGCCTCGGTTGGCTGAGTATTACGGGTTGGATGCCGAGTCGGCTGAAGCGAATTCAAAGCCAGCACCGGTTACCAGTCCGTCAACGACGCCGCGAGTCTCCGGCATTCAGCGTGTCACGCGGGGTCTGCAAGTCCTGTACACTTTTCACGAAGGCTCGGGCGACACGGTCCGGGATATTTCCGACGCCGGCAACCCGATATCGCTGAGGATCCAGAATACGTCGGCCGTCCGTTGGAGCGACGAGGGTTTGACGGTTCGTTCGTCGACGCTGATCGCCAGCCAGTCCTCCGCAACGCGAGTTTCCGACGCGATTCGCTCGTCGGGCGAGTTGACGTTGGAGGCTTGGATCACGCCGGCCAATCGGACGCAAAGCGGGCCGGCACGGATCGTGACGCTCTCCAGCAACGTATCGGTCCGCAACTTCACGCTCGGTCAGTCGGGCAATCGCTTCGAGACTCGGGCGCGAACGACGACCACCAGTCCCAACGGCGAGCCATCGGTCACCAGTGCTTCGAACACGGTCGTCACTCGGCCAGTGCACGTCGTTTACACCTTGGACAGGGCGGGCAGAGCCAGGATCTACGTCGATGGCCAGCCTCGAGGCGATCGCCAGATCGGTGGGAGTCTGTCGAATTGGGACAGCCAATTCCGATTGGGCTTGGCGAACGAACTGAGCGGCGACCGCCCATGGCTGGGAACCCTGCATTTGATCGCCGTTTTCGATCGGGCGTTGTCGTCGGACGAGGTGCAGCGTCATCACTCGGCGGGACCGCGCCCCCGATCGGCCTCGGGCACTTCCCTGCCGGTCGCCCGGGATTTCGATCCGGCGGAACAGCGGGTCACAACCGACTTGCAGGCCCTGTATCTGTTCCGAGACAACTCGGGAGATCTGGTCCGCGACGTGGCCGGTTTGGGTGAACCCTTCGACCTGCGGGTTGACGATCCGGCAGCCGTCGATTGGGACGATGACGGGCTGAACGTTCGAGAATCGACGTTGATCGGTACATCCGGGCCGCCGAGGCGATTGATCGATGCGGTGAAGCAGTCCGGCGCGATCACCTTGGAGGCATGGGTCACGCCCGCCGACGTTCGCCAAGCCGGTCCGGCTCGTGTCATGACGCTGTCCGCCGGCGCCAGTCACCGGAACTTCACGCTGGGCCAGGACGGGAACAGATTCGAGGTGCGTTTTCGTACGACCACGCGAGACGCCAACGGCTTGCCCTCGCTGGCGGGGCCCAGCGGTTCCGCTCGCACCGCTTTGACTCACTTGGTCTACACTCGCAGCTTCAACGGCACCGGAATCCTTTACGTCGATGGCGAAGAGAAGGCGGCCAGAGCTACCGACGGGAATCTATCGAACTGGGACGACCGGTTCCTGTTCGCGTTGGGCAACGAGACGACGGGGGATCGACCTTGGAGAGGCAAGTACCATCTGGTGGCGATTTACAGCCGAGCATTGACGGCGGCCGAGGTCCAGCGCCATTACCACGCCGGCCCTCGCCCCGAGGACTTTTCGAGCCAACTGTTGCGTTACGATCTGGCTTCCGTGCCCGAGCGTGGAGGATTGCTGACCCAGGCCAGCGTGCTGACGGTCGGCGGCGACGAGGCGTCGATGGTCTCTCGAGGCTTGTTCGTTCTGCACGACTTGCTTTACAGCGCCGTCGGTAGCGCACCGCCGGGCGTCGATACCACTCCCGTCCCCACGGAACCGGGTCTTTCTCAGCGTCAGATCGCCGAGATGCGACTGGCCGATCAAACCTGCATGGGTTGCCATGCAAGATTCGAGCCGCTCGCGTTCGGACTCGAAAAATACGATGGTCTGGGCGCTTTTCAGGAACGGGACCGGCATGGAAACCAGCTCCGCGAGGATGGCGAGATCCTGTTCCCGGGCGAATCCGAACCGATCCCGTACAGCAGTTCCGCCGAACTGATGGATCTGCTGGCTGGTAGCGAGCGGGTTCGGATGAACCTGACTCGCAAAGTGACCCAGTTTGCACTCGGCCGACCCCTGATCGAATCCGATGCCGCCGTCCTGGATCGAATCCATACTCAGGCTTGGAACGATGGTGGCAGCTACGCCGGGCTGATCAAAGCGATCGTGATGAGCGATCTGGTGCGGACTCGACGCGCGGGCATCGACCCTTAGAACTCGTAAACGAACATACATGAGCGGATTGGCGCTAGTGCGTCGTCCAGGCGAAAAATGCGGATTGTGAGCGGCACGGCGCTAGCCGCCGGTTCTGGA
>SKKK01000266.1 GCA_007121535.1 Planctomycetaceae bacterium
CTATCAGGGCCGAAACATGGAAGGCGTGGCTCAGGGAGAAATTCGAAGTTTGCTGGTGTTGGAACAGCTCGCCAAGCCGGTTCAGTTTTCCGGTGGACAAGAGCCGCTGACCATCGGCGGCACCTTCACTTTGCAACGCATTCTGGGAACGGTGCCTGTCGAGCCCGACGGGTCGGCTTTCTTCGAGCTTCCTGCGGGTCGCCCGCTATTCTTCGTGGCACTGGACGAACAAGGGCTGTCCATCAAACGGATGCAAAGCTTCCTGACGGTGCAACCGGGTGAACGGACTTCGTGCGTCGGTTGCCATGAACCACGGACACAAACCCCTCCGTCGCCCGATGTCCCTCTGGCTTCGCTGCGTCCGCCCAGTCGCATCAAGCCGATCGAAGACGTTCCCGACGTCCTGGATTTTCCGCGCGACATCCAGCCGATCCTGGACCGACTCTGCGTCGAATGCCACCATGCGGATCGGCGAGAAGGCGGAGTGCAACTGAGCGGAGATCACACCCCGATGTACACCGCCAGCTACTGGGCGATGATCGTACACGGACTGATCGCCGATGGACGCAACTACACCGGCAATCAACCGCCTCGTCAGATCGGCAGTGCCGCCAGCCGGTTGCTGACGCTGGGCGACGGCAGCCATCACGGGGCGACGTATTCTGACCACGAACGGAAGATGATCCGATTATGGATCGAAACGGGGGCTACCTACCCGGGGACTTACGCGGCGTTGGGGACCGGGATGCATACGATCGAGTTTCCTGTCGAGACCATCGAACGTCGTTGTGGATCATGCCATCTGCACACGGAAGTTTCGCCCTACCATGGGATGAGCGACGGCAGCCTGTTTCAGTTTTCCCAACGCGAACCGCCGCAGGCCCTGGTGTCCGGTTTCCATGACTTTAACATCGTCATTCGACTGGCGTACCTGAAATTCGGTGAAGCGCCGCCTCACCAATGGTTGGGCAATTTGACGGCTCCCGAAAAGTCGTTGCTGCTGCAAGCACCGTTGTGCGAACAGGCGGGCGGCCTCGGTCTGTGCGGCCATGTATTCCAACAGTGCAGCGATCCGGATTATCAGGAGATCCTTGCTGCGATCGCTGATGCAGCCTTGCGATTACAGCAGCATCGACGCTTTGACATGCCGGGATTTCGCCCCAGTCCGTATTACGTTCGGCAGATGCAAACGTATGGGATTCTGCCCGACGATCTGCCTGATGGCACCGAAATCGATGTCTACGCAACAGACCAAGCCTATTGGCGTTCGCTATGGCCCCAGCCCGAGCCTGCTGCTGATCCGTTGCCATCACAATCGGTCAGCAGATGACCGAAGTCCCGAGCGCTGAGCGGGACCCGTACCTACGGCCGGGTATTTGCAGGACGGATCGGCAAACCTTCCTACTTTGGTTGCGGGCGGATGCCGGATTAAGTCGCATCGACGAACTTGGCACGCCTGTAAAATGTTGCGGCGATAAGCTCTGACAGAAAGAAGGGCTGACCCACTGCGGAGAAACCGTATGTTCCGCTTTTCTGCGTGATGTCCATAGGGTCTGACCCTTTTTCTAAAGGAGTCCAAGGAACGTACCTAAGTGCGTCGTAGTCAGCGAGGTCCGAGATCGGCGCTCGCTTGGTAATGAAGAAGGAAGGCAATCATCCCGCTTTCCAAGCAAACATTCGTGAGAAACGACTTATGAGTTCGACAATGGTCACGTCCGTCCAATTGATTCTGGGAGCCTCCGGTGGGATCGGGTCGGCTCTGTCACGCAGGTTGGCCGCGTCAGGGGCAACCCTCGCTCTGGCTGGTCGCCCTTCCGACCGGTTGAACCAACTGGCAGCGGAGCTGCAGGCGGAAAAATGGGAACTTGATATCGTCGATCCGACACAGGTCGAGGCGGTCGTGGGTCAAGTGAAAGAGCGATTCGGACAGATCGATGGTGCGGCGAACTGCATCGGATCGCTGCTGCTCAAGCCGGCTCATCTTACCAGCTTCGACGATTGGAATGACGTGCTGTCCACCAATCTGACGTCGGCCTTCGCCGTGGTCCGATCCGTCGCCAAAGTCATGCAGCAGCAAGGGGGTTCGATCGTCCTCGTCTCCTCTGCTGCAGCACGAATCGGGCTGGCCAACCACGAGGCGATCGCGGCGGCCAAGGCGGGGGTGATCGGTCTGGCGCTGTCTGCTGCTGCCACCTACGCATCAAAAGGCATCCGTGTCAATGCCGTCGCTCCGGGACTGGTGCGCACCCCGATGACAAGTCGCATCTGGGAGAACGCTCGGTCGGCCGAAGCGTCTCAGGCGATGCATGCCTTGGGGCGATTGGGTGAACCCGACGACGTGGCGTCGTTGATCGCTTGGCTGTTGGACCCCGGCAACGCTTGGGTCACGGGGCAAGTCATCGGCGTCGATGGCGGGCTGGCGTCCGTCCGCAGCCGATCGTGAGTGCGGTGAATCCGTCCTGCTGCGGCCTGGTTCACCGCGATCAGGAATTGGCGTACAATAAAGGCTACCTCTAATGCTGGACCGAACCATCCGATGGCCATCCCGAACGAAAGCAATCGACGCGACTTTTTGACCGGCCGAGCGGCGATCCGAGCCGTGGAGGGCGTTGCCGATCGCGCCGGCGAACCGGTGAGTGAATCGCCTTTGGCTGTGGTGCGACGCGAACGCTCGTGCCTGTTGCAGATCAGTCGTCGCGCGATGGCGACCGATTTCCAGGTCTATCTGCACGCCGGACAACATCAAAATGGTCCCGATGCTGCGATGAAAGCGTTGGATCTGATCGAACGGCTGGAAAGCCAGATGACCGTGTACCGCGAGCACAGCGAGGTGATGGACATCAATCGCCGAGCCGCCACGCAAGCGGTGCTGGTCGAAGCGGGCTTATTCGGGCTGCTGGAAGTGGCGCTCGATTTGTACCGGGATACCGAAGGAGCTTTCGATATTACGTCAGGGCCTCTTTCCCAGGTGTGGGGCTTCTATCGACGGCAGGGAGCCGTTCCCGATTTGGAGGTGCTGCAGCAGGCGTTTTCCAGAGTCGGCAGTCGCTGGATCGAATTGGACCGCCCGCAACAAACGATTCGCTTCCTGCAACCCGCGCTCGAGATCAATCTGAATTCGATCGGCAAGGGCTACGCGCTGGATCGGTGCGGGCAATCGCTTGTCGAGGCTGGGATTCAGGACTTTCTGCTCCACGGTGGCCAAAGCAGCGTGCTGGCCGGGGGATCGCAACCCGTGCATGCCGAGTCGGAACCGGGTTGGTTGGTCGCCTTGAAACACCCCTGGAAACCCAATCAGCGGTTGGGCCAACTGCGGCTGGTCGATCGAGCCGTGGGAACCTCCGGTACCCGATCCCAGTTCTTTTACCATCGGGGGCGTCGCTACGGGCACGTGCTGGACCCCCGCACCGGACAACCTGCCGAGACGGTTCTTTCCGCCACGGCGATTGCGCCCTCCGCCGCCTTGGCAGACGCCCTGTCCACGGCCTTCTTCGTGATGGGACCTGAGAAAGCCGCCGAATATTGTGAACGTCACCCCGAAGTATCCGCCATCCTCGTTTGTCCAAGCCAGCGTCGAGGTGGCTTTGACATCCACACCATCGCCCTGGAGGACGACGTCTGGACCCCAGCGCCGTCATCAACGATCGGCAGCTAAGAAGCGATAGATGCATGAGTGTTGCGTTTTCACGTGAGCGGCACGGCGCTAGCCGCCGGTTTTCGGTC
>SKKK01000045.1 GCA_007121535.1 Planctomycetaceae bacterium
AATCGCAGCCCGTCAGGATCGAACCCCTCGGGAGCCTGAAACCGTAAAGCCTGCCAAGAAAAAAAGGGAAAAAATGCGGAGCGCTATCCGTATGTTCACTTGACAGAAGAGGCCATATACCGGTTAGCGCCCACGTCTCTCGGTACGAAGGGCTTCCGAGGCGACGCGGCGGATTTCTCGACCAGAGCTCGGAAATCCGGGTTGGTGTCGATCAGATCGCTCACCAAGCCGTCGTCTTCGTCGTCCGCGTCGAGCGGCTGAATCGCCACAAAACGATGGTCCGGCAATTCGACCACGACGGGCTGACCGGAATCACAGCACTTCGCCAGCAGGCCCGGCGCGTCCGTCTGAAGTTGACTCAGGGGTATCACTTCGATGTCCATGGAATTCTTTGCCTCCCACGATTACGAACAGCAACGCTCACAAGCCAGGATAGCCGCTTCCGCACACCGAGGCAATTGGCCCCTGGTCCCCGATGCCAAGAGGCCAGCCAGCGGGCTGCGAAACAACGGCGCGAACGACCGGCGTCACCCGGCGCGGTGTCCACAAAATATGGCTAAATTCGGCCATTCGACGATCGTCCAGACACAGAAGGGCCGACGCCAGACTCCACTGACTCATGACCGAGGAATCGCTGTCGTCGCCGCCGTGCAAAGCGAACGCCCACGAAAATCACGGCCAGGAGCAGACAGCAACCGCCTGACAGACGGACTTTCGTATGGGTTGAGATGCCGTGTTTGCATAATTCAGCAACGTGCACGAAAGCAAACCGCCGACGGGTCTGAGTCTCGACAGGCGAACGACCGGGATCACGTGGCGGGGAGTGGACGGTCCACTTCGTTGGAAGGCGTCCCGCTCGCGTGCATCGCTTGGTTGCGATCTTCGCTTGCCCACAGGAGACGCCCCGCCGTGCCAATCGACCGACGGTTGCCCTGCGGACGGTGGTTCAATCTTACGTCTCCGTCATGATACACGGTGGCCCGGCAGAAGGCCAGTACGCATCGCGATCCATCCCGATGTCGCCCCGCGAATGGATCCGTGCAGTCTTGTGGCCATGGGCGACTCGGATTGCTCTTCGTTCGGACCTATGTTTGCCGTCGTCTTATCCGCCGCCGCCGACCCCGCGTCGGCGGAGCGACGATTGGACGGCTAGACGCCGCGCCCGCACCCACCCGCCCCCTCCGTCGCCGTCCGGCGCCGCAGGTGGCGGACGGCGACGGAGAAAGCATAATTTGGGTGTCGGACGTTATAGCCGGCCAGTCACCCTTCCGGCCACGCGGGGTCGGCGGTGAGGCTCAGACGCGTCGCCATGCCGCCGTTTGTCGCCCCGCGCGAGGATGTATCGGTTTCGGCGTCGTCGACGAGCATCCGGTTCGATCCATGAGGTCGGAGTTTGGATCGTTACGTTCCCGATCACACGGACGGCCCGCGTATTTCAACGACTTCCGAGACCCGGATCGAAGTTCCGAGGCAGGCAGTGGTCACGGTCGATCACCTGCCGTCGACTGCCCGTCCCCACCGATCATTCCCGTTCCGTCGCTGCGCAACGGTTCGGATGCCTATGGCTTGTCCGTGGGAGTTTCACGCTCATGGCTACCTCGCCGGCACCCCGATTCCCTGTGAAGATGCTCACGGCTTGCCCGTGGGAGTTCTCATTGTAGCGGCGACCGTAACCATCCCACGGGCAAGCCGTGGGCATTGTCCCATGCACGCCAAGCACCACGCCGTGTGGCGGCCAGTCTCCGCAGGACCTTCCAATGTCCCGCCCTGTTCGGATCGTAACCGTCCAAGCTGAACGGGCGGCCGCCAATCAACGTTCCACTTGATTCCCGCCGGATCGGCCGCTCCGGTCCAGCGGCTAGTTCCGGTAGTGTCCCATAGTGGGGGAGTTTCACGACTTACCAGTCTACAGTAAGAGCTTTGACCTGAGTAGATTCGCCTGCCGTAGGAATCCCGCATACCGATCCTGAAGCTCGAAAATTGACTGCTCAGTTCTCTTGATGGCCAGATTCCTTCTTGTTGATGGTTCGGCCGAACCTTGAGCAATAAGCATCAAGCCGGTCGCTAGATTGTCTCGGGAGACGTTGCAATCTATGTAGACAAACGCTTCATCTGTTACTGGCACAAGGTAGCCATGAACGGCTTCAATCAGAGGTCCGATTGCGTCCGCCTTGAACAACTCCTCAAGACCGTACAGTCTGGCTCGTAGATCACGCGTCAATATGCTGTCCCGGTAAATCTCTTCAAACACCTTGTGCTGGGCATCAAATGGAGTATCGCTTTCGTCGAGCATGGAAAGGTATTTCCTGTAGCTTGCAATGTAATCAGTATGAACCTTGTCCATGTCTTGAATGATCGGCGCAACGAGTGATTCGTAAAGATCCCTGTTCTGCTGCTTGCGAGCATTGACGAGTTGCAGTAACCGATCAATCAGCTTAGTCAAAAGGCCGAGTTCGATCATGTCTCTCTCCGAATCAAGAACTCTTCGAGCAAGCGACAGTTCGTCATAGAGCCGAAACGTATTGCAATCTATCCTGCCTGCTCCCGTGGAAAGGGGGTGACGTTCAGGACGACTCGGCCACGGGAGCAGGCGGGATAGATTGAGCGTGGAACTGAGCCAGGAAGCGGTCGGGCGGGTGGAACGGCTGGCGTATGCGCATTCCAATCGACGTAACCGCTTGTACGTGGGGTATTTTAGCCGAGCCTCGTCACCGCTGTCAAGCGGGCGTTCGCGTTCGAAAGCGGTGGCAGGTCAGCGGCTGGGGGTCGAGGTGCGGGGGTTGGCCATTGACCAGTTCCGCGATCAGCTTGCCGGTGGCGGGGGCCATGGATAGGCCCAGCATGTTGTGGCCGGCTGCGATCCAGGTGTTAAGCATCGCCGGGGAACGGTCCACGATGGGCTTGCCGTCCCAGGTCATCGGACGCCAACCGTACCAGACTGATTGAACCTGCTCGGTGTAAGGTTGATGTAAATAGATGCGGGCTCCGTCGCGGAGCAATTGCAGACGGCGCGGACGGATGCTGGTATCGTAACCGGCGAATTCCATGGTCGAACCCAGCCGATAGCCGTCTTCGAAAGGGGTGACACCAACCGAATGCTGCTCCAGGATCATGGGGATCGTCGGAACGACCGATGGCAGGCTGGTGGTGATCGAATATCCTTTGCCGGGCTGGATGGGGATCCGCATTCCCAACCAACGACTTAGCGAGGGGGTCAAAGCGCCGGTGGCGACGACAAAGGTCTGCCCCTCGACTTCGCCCCGGGCGGTCGTGGCACAGCGAGCTTGGTTTCCCTCGACTCGAAAACCGGTGACTTTGGTGTGTTCGATGAGCTGAACGCCCTGTTCGATCAACAAGTCGCGCAGCCCGGCCATCAAGGCATCGGGGCGCAGGTGACCATCCCCCGGATAATGCCAGCCGCCACCCAGTCCGGGCTTCAACGCCGGTTCCAGTTCGCAAACCTGGTCTCCGGGGTACGCGGTGGCTGCCACACCAAAATGCTCTTGCAGCAGCCGATCGACGTCCCGATACGCTTCGAATTCGTGAGCATCCTGATAGACGAACAACAGGCCTCGCTGCTGCCACTGGCACTGGATCTTCCATTCGGCCAGAAGCTGGGCGTACAACTGCCGCGACGAATGCAACAGTTCGTGGATGGCGGGGGCAGCCTCCAACATGGCCTGCTGATTGCAGCGGCGAGCGAAGTTTGCCAGCCAATGCCAAAGCGACCAGGACAGGCGTGGCCGGATCGAGAAGGGCGAATTCCGCCGAACCAAGCCGCGCAAAGCCTTTCCCACCGCACCGGGAGTTGTCAGCGGCAGGATGTGGCTGGGACAAACGAAACCGCAGTTGGCCCAAGAACAGCCTTGACCAAAGCCGTCCGCTTCGACGATGGTCACCGTATGACCGGATCGGCGGAGGTACCATGCGCACATGGCGCCGATAATGCCGCCGCCGATCACTACCGTGGATTTTTCTTGACTCATGGCCCGATTCCTTCCCGGAACGGATCGTCATCCTCGAAGACCAACCATCCCTGGCCACAAACGTACGCCTGGCCGGTGATCTGTGGCGCGACGACCACAGCATCCGGTGGTGCGTGAGCGGGCCGTTCTTCCGAATCGACCATTTGATAGGTCGCCTGGAACCGGCTGCCGGTGATGCTCTCCTGGATCCACGTCTGGCCAGGAAGCAAGCGCCCTTGGGCCGCCAGGCACGCGAGCTTGGCGCTGGTTCCCGTGCCGCAGGGCGACCGATCGTACGCGCCTCCGGGGCAGAGCACGAAATTGCGACTATCAGCTCCATCGCTGGCCGGGCCAAAGAATTCGATGTGATCGATCTCCTGACCGGCCGCGCCGGTGATCTCTTGAGAGACCAAGGCCTGACGCAAGGCGATGGCTCGCTTTGTCAATGCCGACAGGTTGCCGAACTGCACCTGCAGACCGTGTTGGTCGGTCAGAAAGAACCAATTTCCGCCCCAAGCGATGTCTCCGACGATGGGCGGATGTTCGGCGATCAATACAGGCACCGATCGCCGGTAGCAGTAGCTGGCGACATTGCCAATGGTGACGCGATGCCGGTCATGCAACTGAGCCCGAACCAAGCCGACCGGGGTTTCGATCGCAAAGCACCCTGGCTGGATTCTTTCCAGATAAGCCAAGCTGGCCATCAGCCCGATCACCCCATGTCCGCACATGCCCAAGTAACCGACGTTATTGAAGAAGACGACCGCGCACAACGATGCCGCGCCTACGGGCGGCAACAACAGGGCTCCCACCCAGTGATCAGCGCCGCGAGGTTCGCCCAGCACGCGACGGCGAAGGTGGTCGTGGTGGCAACGCAGACTCTCGATCACTCGCGGCCAGTCGGCAGAACTCGATCCAGTCGACGGTCGCAGCAGATGGGTTAAGTCCGGGCCGCCGTCAACGACCAAGCGCGTCGGTTCGCCACCCGTGTGCGAATCGATCACTTGCACTCGACGCGTCATCCTGCCTACCTTGTTCGTTTTGACTCTCGACGGCTCCCGATCCACGTGCCTGACAACGCACCACGGATGCATCTCGCGCCAACGGCGGAACGCTACGGCTGATCCAGTGGCGGTCGAGTCGCGATCCCCTGTCGGATGATGCTCAGCACTCGCTCGCGTTCTTCGCCGACCAATGGCAGGCGTGGGGGTCGAGTCACTTCGGTGCCGAAACCGCACTCAGCAGCAGCCAGCTTGATGTACTGCACCAGTTTCACGTGCGTGTCCAAATGCAACAGAGGCATGTACCAACGGTAAATCTCACGGGCTCGCTGCCAGTCGCCCGCCATCGCCAGATCCCAAAGCCGCCGGTTCTCGGCGGGAAATGCGTTTACCAGGCCCGAGATCCAACCGGTCGCGCCCAGCATCAGGCTCTCTAACACGAGATCATCCACGCCGCAAAACAGGGCGAAGCGATCTCCGCACAGATTGATGATGTCCGTGATTCGTCTTACATCATCCGACGATTCCTTAATCGCGACGAACTTCGGTTCGTCCGCCAATTCCAGTAGTTGTTCGGGGCGAATGTCCACTTTGTAGGATACCGGGTTGTTGTAGATCATGATCGGCAGATCGCTGGCCCCGGCAACGGCGCGAAAATGGGTTGCCGTTTCGACAGCATCCGAGTGATAGACCATGGCGGGCAGGACCATCAGCCCGTCCACCCCCGCCTGCTGAGCATCGCTGGCGTAACGGCAGGCCAGCGCCGTGGTGTATTCGGCCACGCCGCTGAGCACCGGGATGCGTCCGCCCACGTGCTGGACCGTAGCCCGAAGCACTTCGAGCTTCTCGTGATACTCAAGCGAGCTGTTTTCTCCGACGGTACCCAGGATCACCAGACCATGAATCCCTGCCTGGATCATCGCCTCCAAATGTTCCAACGTACCGGGGATGTTCAACGAGTGATCCGAGTGAAATTGCGTCGTCGCCGCAGGAAAAACGCCATGCCAATCGACCGTCATCGGAGTGCTTTCCATTGAGAAGATTCATTTACATCCCGCCGAGCCGAGCCCCGCACGTTGGTCAATGTACTCCATCAGCCGGTGGTGTCCATCCCGGGCTCTGTTGGTTCCACAGCGACGGCTTGACCAGATCGTTGCGGGATCACTACACTGGCTGGCTGTTACATTTGTCGTGCTGGCACAGTATTGGGGAGAATCGAATTGGCTGGAACCTCCGTTATCGGACTGCAGTGGGGCGACGAGGCGAAAGGCAAAATCGTCGACCTGCTGACATCGCAATTTGACATCGTCGTTCGCTACCAGGGCGGTTCCAACGCTGGCCATACCGTGGTTTTGGGCGATCAGGTGTATAAACTGCATCACATCCCCAGCGGTATCCTCAATCAAGGTGTTGTAAATATAGTCGGCCCGGGGGTTGTCCTCAATCCGCCCACCATTTTGCAGGAAATCGATTCGCTTCTGGAGCGAGGGATTTCGGTTGGCGAGAATCTGCAGATCAGCGATCGGGTTCACGTGGTTCTGCCGTGGCATATCGCGGAGGATCGAGCGGTCAACGAAATGTTGGTCGGGGGCGAGAGCATCGGCACAACGCTGCGCGGGATCGGTCCTTGCTACCGGGACAAATACGGGCGATCGAATGCCATTCGTATGGGTGATATGTACCGCCCCGATTTCAGAGATAAGATCGCTGAGATAGTAGAGGTCAAGGCTCGGCTTTTGTCGCAGTTAGGCGTTTCCGACACGTTGGATGCGGCGGCGATCTGCGACGAATTCGGCGGATATGCCGAGCGCTTACGGCCCTACGTCCGGGAAACGACGCATTTCTTGCATGACGCGCTGGAAGCCGGAAAACGGATCTTGTTCGAAGGGGCTCAGGGGTCCCTGTTGGACATCGATCACGGCACTTTTCCGTTTGTCACCAGCAGCAACAGTTCGGGCGTTGGGGTGTGTGGAGGCTCCGGTGTGCCTCCACGCTGGATCAAGCGGGTGTTGGGCGTGGCCAAGGCGTACACGACCCGAGTCGGCGGTGGTCCGTTCCCGACGGAATTGCACGATGATACGGGACAACGCATCCGAGACTTGGGGAACGAGTACGGCACGACAACGGGTCGGCCGCGTCGCTGCGGTTGGTTCGACGCGGTGGCGGTCAAGTACACGGCCAGGCTGAGCGGCGTAGATGGTTTGGCGATGATGATGCTGGATGTGTTGAGCCAATTGCCGGAAATCCGGATTTGCGTGGCCTACGAATTGAACGGCCAACGGATCGATCGGTTTCCCAGCCACGTCGATGACCTGCGACTGGTCCAGCCGGTCTATGAGACCGTGCCGGGCTGGGAAACGGATGTCTCCCGAGTTCGACGTATCGAGGATCTACCGGCCGGGGCCCATCGCTACTTGGACCGAGTCGCCGAATTGGTAGGTCGACCGGTCGACGTCGTCTCGGTGGGGCCGGACCGCGAACAAACGATCTTCGCCAACAGCCTATCATGACTCAGACCACCCAGCAGTATCCTCCGATCCTTGCCGACACGATGGCGATCCCTCGCGATCGCTGGCCTCGGCACATCGCGGTGATCATGGACGGGAACGGCCGTTGGGCTCAGCAGCGCAACCTGCCGCGTATCGAAGGACATCGCAATGGTGTGGCCAGCGTCCGAGCGACGGTCGAGGAATCTTCTCGGCTAGGCATCCAGCAGTTGACGTTGTACTGTCTGTCCAGCGAGAACTGGAAACGCCCGCAGAACGAGTTGGATTTCCTGATGCATCTGCTGGAACAGTACATGATCGACGAACGGGATCGGATCATGCAGCATAATCTGGTTGTCGACGTGATCGGCCGCCGGGACGGGATTCCGCCGAGTGTCCTGGACGAGATGGAAAAGACGATTCGGATGAGTGCCACTAATTCCGGGACTCGTTTGTGCCTGGCGATCAACTACGGTGGCCGCGTCGAGGTGGTGGACGCCGTTCGTCGAATCGCTCGCCGAGTGGCCAGCGGAGACCTGACACCCGATCAGATCACCGAGTCGTGTATCGCCGACCATCTTTACACGGCCGGCATGCCCGACCCGGACCTGGTCATCCGAACGGCCGGCGAAATGCGGGTCAGCAATTTCCTGCTGTGGCAGATCAGCTACGCCGAATTCTGGGTGACCGACCGCTTCTGGCCCGAGTTCCGCGAGGAGGATCTTCATCGCGCGATCCATGATTTCGCCGCGCGCGATCGCCGGTACGGCGGTCTCCATGCCGCCGAGGAGGGATCCTAGGTGCTACGTTGGCGACTGCTGTCCGCAACGCTGATCATCACACCGCTGCTGGTGCTGATCGTCGCCGATTTCCATTATCACTTCGGCGCTCCGGGAATCTGGCTCGTCCCGCTCGCTCTGTTGGTGACCGCTGCCGCCGTGCATGAGATGCGGTACATGTTCATCGGACAGAACTTGCATCCGTCGTCCTGGAGCGTCCACGCTGGCGCTCAGATCGTCGTCCTTACCGGATTCGCACCTGTGCTGCGGGACTTGATCGGTTCAACGGTTCCCGAGGTTTTATTTTCGACGCATCTGAATTGGCCTTTGCTGGCCGTGTCGCTGGCGACCGCGTTGATCTTCTCGGCGGAAATGCTTCGATTTCGTCAACCCGGCCAAGCGGTGATCCACGTGGCGCTGGGGATCCTGACGGTGATCTATTTGGCGGTACCGATCATTTTCCTGACCGCCTTGCGGTTGCACCACGACAATCGTTGGGGCATGGCAGCTTTGGTTTCGGTGATCTTCGTCGTCAAGATGTCCGACGCGGGAGCCTACTTCAGCGGTCGACATCTCGGACGCCGCCAACTCGCTCCTCGAATCAGCCCCAAGAAGACCGTCGCGGGGTTGGTTGGCGGGTTGGCAACGGCCGCCGTGGCGTCTCTTGTCTTCTTCCAGTGGATCTCGCTTGTGATCGTGGGATCTACAAGGGAGCCAACAAGCATGTTGGGCAGCCTGGTCTACGGCCTGTTGATCGGTTCGGCCGGCGTTGTGGGCGACCTATCCGAATCGCTGCTCAAACGCGACGTGCAGTGCAAGGATAGCGGAACCTCGCTGCCTGGACTAGGCGGCATCCTGGACGTTTTGGACTCGCTCTTATTCGCGGCACCCATTGCCTATTTTTGCTGGGTGATCAGTCTGGTCGGTCCCTGACCCCGCCGGAACCGCGGACCGCAGGTCTCCCAGACCAGATTTCCCACCGCACATTAGTAGACTCGGGGTGTCGCAGGAAGTGCTGAGTTGGTTTTGTGCGCGAAAGAAATCAGTTTGCCGTCGTATTGCCCCTTGCAGACCGCAACGTTTCGACGATAATGAGCGGTGAACTGCCTTGCACGATTGCCAGAGTGGCGGAATTGGCAGACGCGCTGGATTCAAAATCCAGTGTCCGTTAAGGACGTGTCGGTTCGAGTCCGACCTCTGGTACTGCGTTCAACGACCGATGGCGTGTCGACCGGCATTTTCCCGAACCGAGGTTTCCTCCCGGTTCACGGCATCGCCAGTCACACGCCACATTCGTTTTTTCGGGAATATCTGACGCTTATCGAACCTGGATTTGCACTTGATTCGACCAAGCCGTGGTCTCATCGCCAGCGACGGCACGTACCAGGAAACGGTAGTGCGTTGTCTAGGCGAAAAATGCGGATTGTGAGCGGCACGGCGCTAGCCGCCGGTTCTGGACGCCAACGGCGGCTAGCGCCGTGCCGCTCACTCATCGCGACCCCAAGATTTCGCCTGGACAACGCAGTAGGTTCCGCTGGCCATCGTCGTCACCAGGGTCGTTGTATCTGCATCCACGTAGGTCAAGTGGCTCCAATCGTACAAGTTGCCACGAATTCTTACTCCACGGTACACTTCAAAGGCATCCTCGATGTTCGAGTTGTCCTGCCAGGTGAGTGTCACCTCATTGCCCGATGCGTTCGCCGTCAGATTGGATGGGGCATCGAAGATGGGCTCGACCGGTTCCGGTTCTTCGATTTCCCCGCCTTCTTCGTTCGCGGCCAGTTGTACTGCGGCCACTGCATCGATCAGACCATAGCCGAAATGGTCGTCGCGTCCCTCCGGCCCCAGATCCACTGCCGTGGACTGCAACACCCACCGCACCTCGTCGTTGATCCGGCCGTCGCCATCCAGATCGATGATTCCCGAACCGATGACCAATGCCTCGGTTCCTGCGACGTGTGGGGCGGCCATCGATGTGCCGCTACGCCAATCATAACCGCCCCCGACGTTGGTCGAGTAGATCCCCGAACCCGGCGCGGCCAGTTCCACATCACGGTCCCGTGCTGGAGAAAGACGATCGAGTATCGGAAGTGGTCGTGGATGCAACCGCGATTACCGATTCGAATCGGGCAGGGAAATTCACCGTGTCCTCGCCCAACCCCGAGTTGCCAGCCGAGGCCACGATCACCAAACCGGCTGCGTAAGCATTATCGAAGGCGGCTTGCACCGTCGTCCCCGGGTTCGCGGGGGCCCCGATGCTCAGATTCACGACGTGCATCTCATTTTGCACAGCCCAGTCCATAGCGGCCAGCACCGCAGACCACGATCCGGTTCCATTGGCGCCCATGACCTTCAAAGCGTACAAGTCAACTTCAGGAGCAACACCCACGGCACCGATTCCATTCAGCAAAGCGGCAACCGTACCTGCGAGATGCGTTCCGTGTCCATGGTCATCCCACGGATCGGCGTTATTGTTAATAGAGTCGTATCCGCCACTATAGTTCGGCGCCAGGTCCAGATGATGGTAGTCGATGCCCGTATCAAGCACCGCCACTCGAATCCCGGACGCCAACACTGGAACTGGTTCCGCCCCGTCTTCGACCCAGAGACCGCTATGGACGGTGGAGGCACCAACCCTCTGAACCCCCATACAGTTGTGTAGTCGTGCAGTTCCACCGTGCCGTCCAATTCCACCGCCGCCACACCTGGAGCGGCCCGCAAAGCTTCAATGGCTCGAGCAGGAAGCCTGGCTGCTACGGCCGGTACCAACTGAAACTGGCGGTTGACTCGCCCACCATTTCTCGCGATCAGTGCCGCTTCGGCCTGTCGCGGGTTTTCGTGAAATCGGATCAGCACCGGGATTTCACCCCATGCGGACGGCGAAAGTTGAACGAGCATCAGTGTCAGTAGAATTAGTAACCATTTGGCCTTTCGCATGACTTTCCCCTCCTCAAAGAAAGTGTGAGTGAATTGAGAAATGCGAAGTTATTGCCACCTGAAGGTGTGGTGCACGGGAGCGTCATCGTATCCGAGTTCGCCAAGAATACAAACACATCAAAAAGGATTTGGCTATCAAGCTTCGTTTCTCGGCGGAACAATGAGAGCAGCAGGCGTACCATAAGGACGCATGTTTGGTCGCGCGGCCGTGAAAGCCCCCCAACCATTCGCTCACGTCGACAATCGCTAGATGCCGCTTTTTCGGCACTTTGGACCATCCCTTCGAATCATCCTAAAATTCATATGTGTGAATTCGTTTCGTATTACGCGACCTTCTCCTTCGCCGTCATGTAAACCACCGCGCGCGTAGCTAGCGTGAACTTGAACGCTAACCCCCGGTTTGCGCAAAGACCGACGAACGAGGCAAATGCTTTGAGCAAAACCAGGGTGCGCTGGATTGAATGCGCCTTAGGTGTGGTATAACTTGGCGCCATGGATACAAGTATCGACTTTCGCTTGATGACCGAGGCGGACATCCCATTGGGGATGAGGCTGAAAGCGCAAGCTCACTGGAATCAGACAGAAGCTGATTGGCGGCGGTTTTTGAGGCTGCAGCCTGACGGCTGTTTCGTCGCTTGTTGCGACGGGCAGGATGTCGGTACCACCACGGTCTGCATATTCGGATCGGTTGCTTGGATCGCCATGGTACTGGTCGACATCCAGCATCGGCATCGTGGCATCGGGACTCGACTTGTTCGATATGCACTCGACTTCCTGGACCGTCAGGACGTCGCTACGGTACGATTGGATGCCACCGCGTTAGGTCGTCCGGTGTACGAGCGTTTGGGCTTTGCGGCTCAATACGATTTGATCAGGATGGAAGTCGAGCTGCCCGACGGCGTTTCGCCGATGTCCGAAGCGAATGCTGTTGTTCAAGAGATCGAGCCGATGCGACAGGCAGGGTTGGCCGCGATCGAGCGCTGGGACCGCTTGGCGACGAGAACGGTGCGGGGCAAGCTGCTGGCGCGGCTGATCGCGGAATCGACCTCGCGTGCCTACCTGACGACCGGTCCGAAAAGCTTTGGCGGCTACGTGCTCAGTCGCCCGGGCACCCGAGCGGTTCAGATGGGGCCGGCGGTCGCATCGGACGAAACGTGTGGCCGAGTCTTGCTGGATCGGGCAGCGGCCGATTGGGTGGGGCGACGGGTGTATATCGATGTACCGACCGACAATCGCCCGGCGCTGCGGTGGGCCGAGGGCCGCGGCTTCGTTTGCCAGCGATCGTTTGTTCGGATGGTTCGCGGCCAACCGGTATCAGACGATCTCCAACGGCTCTGGGCCAGTTCCGGCCCGGAGATGGGCTGATCTCTGTCAGTAGGAAATAAATGTCGACTCCTGCCAGGTCGTCGCCGTATCGCCACTGAAGATGTCGTCCGGCCGTCGCATCCCCTTCGATGTCCGCCCGCGTGAGATGGGAACGAGGGATGATGCAATAGGTCACGCCATGCGAGCGCAGCCGGTCGATCGACGCCCGGTCGGGAAAATCGACCATTTGCCGCTTCGTCGCAGCATATTCTTTCGGCAAGAAGCCGGAGTAGCCATTGACCAAACGTCGCCGATGGAACGTCGACCAATACATCCACAGCGCCGTCGGTTCGTATTCGGCCACGTGACCGCTGGTGGGAAACGGCAGACAGGCGATGACGGCGTCGGACGCCGTGTTGGTTTGCAGCCAGTCGATCCACCCGCGCTGCGTTTGCATCGTGGGCGGGGTGAACATCGTCTGACGCTGCGGACGCGTCTCCCAGAAGGCCGGGCCAGCGAACGCCACGATGCATGCGCCCGCCAGGACGGCTTGTCCGCGACGGGGGAGTGCGGCAGTGATGCGGCTGACCGCCCGGCCCAATTCCGCCAACCCGCAACCCGCCAACAGCACGGTCGTCAACTGGACGAACACGGCGAAACGAAACGGGCTGCGCACCTGGCCGAAACCGGGATACCAATCCATCAGCAAGACGTAGGGACTCCACCCCGCCAGTTCCCATCTCGGTC
>SKKK01000047.1 GCA_007121535.1 Planctomycetaceae bacterium
GGCGAAATCCAGGCGTTGACCGGGGCCACCGTTTCGACCTGGGCCGTGTGTGATATTGTCAACCAGGCCATCCAGCAATGGCGCGATCCGCTGCTGAGCAAACAGGATTCGACCGCCGGGGGATCGAGTTCCGCTGAGGAGATCCGTTGATGAACGTTTCGGCCGACGCTGGGCCGGAAGACCTTTTTCAGAGCACGAGAACATGGTAGCAACCTCACCGACCGCCTTCGAGCGATTCCTGAACGGGATCATCCCCGAGAATCCCGTGTACCGTCAGTTATTGGGCATGTGCCCGGTGTTGGCGGTCACCGGAGCGATGAAGCCGGCATTGACCATGGCGGCGGCCACGGCCTTTGTGCTGATCTGTGCCAACGTGCTGGTCAGCCTGATCCGCAGTCTGCTGAAGCCCCATTTGCGGATTCTGGTCTTCACGATGACCATCGCCACGTTCGTCACGATCGCCGATCGTTTCTTGGCGGCTTACTTGTACGAGATGAGCAAGGAACTGGGGCCGTACGTGCCGTTGATCATCGCGAACTGTCTGATCATCTCCCGCTGTGAGATCTGTGCTTCGAAGCAATCCGTCGGGGTCGCCTTGGCCGATGGCGTCGGCATGTCCCTGGGATTCGCCTTGGCGCTGGCCAGCATCGCCTCGGTCCGCGAGATCCTTGGTTCGGGCACCTGGTTCGGGCTGACCGTCCTGCCGTCGTTCTGGCCGACTTGGGGCATCATGGTATTGCCACCCGGTGCTTTTCTGGTACTTGGTTTGCTGCTGGGGTTGGTCGAGTGGATCGGGCACCGGCGAGCCACATCGACGTAGGAGAAAACGGACATGGACAATGTGGCATTGCTGGTGCAGATTTTTTTCGGCGCGGCCCTGATCAACAACTTTGTGCTGCATTATTTTGTCGGCATCTGCCCGTTTCTGGGCGTTTCGCGGCGGATCGACATGGCGTTCGGCATGGGTTGCGCGGTCACGTTCGTCATCTCGATCGCGGCGTTGTTGAGTTGGACGTTCACCTACTATATCCTGCGTCCGGAAGCGCCGCTCCCGAGTTGGCTCTGGAGACTGGCCGGTGGCGATCCCGAAGTGCAGATCGATCTGTCGGTGCTCAGCTATATCATGTACATCTTTGTCATCGCCTCGTCGGTGCAATTCGTCGAGATGTACGTCCGTCGCTTTTTTCCGCCGTTATACAAGTCGTTTGGCGTCTTCCTGCCGTTGATCACCACGAATTGCGCCATCTTGTTCGCCTGTTTGGAGATCATGAAGCATCTGCAAGATCCCATGCATTTATGGGGACTGGCCGAAGCATTGACCTTGGCGATCGGCGGAGGCGTCGGTTTCACCTTGGCCATCGTTCTGATGGCCGGAATCCGCGAAGAACTCGAACTGTGCGACATCCCCAAGCCTTTGCAAGGCGCGGGGATCACCTTGATCGTGGCGGGTATCATGGCCATGGCCTTTATGGGCTTTACCGGCGTCGATCAGGGCATCCAGAATTTCCTGAACGCGATGATCGAATGAGGGCATCCGACCGATGACCGTTTTCTTTACGTTGACCCTGTCCGCCGTGTTGTTGCTATTGCTGACCGTCGCGATGGCACTGGTGCTGGGCTGGGCGAATCAAGCCTTTCACGTCGCCGTGGATCCCCTGGTCGAAGCCATCGACCGGGTGCTGCCGGGCGCGAACTGCGGTGGCTGTGGCTATGTGGGTTGCAACGAGTATGCGGTCGCCGTCGCGGAGGGCAAGGCGGCGCTGAACCTGTGCGCGCCGGGCGGCGTCAGTTGCATCGAAGCCTTGGCCGAGTTGACGGGTCAGGAGGCGACCCCGGCGTTGCCCTACCGCGCCGTGGTCCACTGCGCCGCGACTCGCGACCAACGCCTGCCGCAGCAAAAGCCTTTGTATCTGGGCGAACCCACGTGTGCCGCCGCCAATCTGGTCGCCGGATTCCAAGGCTGTACTTACGGGTGCCTGGGCCTGGGGGATTGCGTACGAGCCTGCGAGTATGATGCCATCCACAGCATCGATGGCGTGGCCGTGGTGGACTATGACAATTGCATCGGGTGCAAGGCCTGTGCGGCCGTCTGTCCGCGGAACATCATCAGCATGGTCCCCTTCAAAGCCGACCGGATGTTGGTCGTGGCGTGTTCCAACCCGGACAACGCCGCAGCAACTCGGGCCGTGTGCCCGATCGGCTGCATTTCTTGCAGCATGTGCGCCAAGAAGAGCGATCTGATGCAGATGGAAAACAGTCTGCCGATCATCGATTACAACGCCTACCAAGACGAAAACGACTTTGCCTTGGCGTTGGAGAAGTGCCCCCGGGAAAGTCTGATTTTCGTCGGCAAACCCAGCCCCAGCGACCTGGAAAAAGTCGCCGACGAAGAGCTGCCTGAGCGGGTCGAAGCCGATTTCCAGACGACGGTCGACAAGACCGAATGGTGGGGTTAACCCGTGACGGATTCCGGTGGCCTTGGATGGGTGACGCAACGGGCGTCGTTTTCGGTCGACAACAACCATGGGGAAGCAAGCTCGCCCGAAAACGACTCCCGCCCCCTTGCCCTGACGGGGTGCTTACCTTGAAGCTTGTTCAAGGTTGTTCGTAAGTGGTCGCCAGACGATCGTCTTCGTCGGCGTCGTGCTCGCGTGCCGTCGGCCAGGTCTCCCAGTCGTTTGGCGGCGACGACGTCAACAGGTCGCGAAAACCGAGCGTCGAAATCGCGCGGCGCTGCTGTCCGGCGTCGGTGACGATCAACGCTTCGACGTCCTGCGGAAGTCGGCCTAAGCCGTCCGGACCCAGGACGCTGAGTGCGGTGGCCCAAATGTCCGCAGCCAGCGCCGTCGAAGCCACGACGGTCACCGATCTCGCAGCCTCGGTCGGACGTCCCGCGCGAGGGTCGATGATATGGCTGTAACGTCGGTCGGCGATCCGGATGCTGCGCGCGTAATCACCGCTGGTCGCTACGGCTCGATCCACGATCTGCAGTCGTATCAAAGAACCGGGCACGTCGGGATCTCGGACATCGACCAACCAAGGCCGGTCGCCCAACTGCGATCCGAAACAGGCCAAGTCTCCACCCACATCCACCAGACCGCCCGGAAAACCCGCATCTTGCATGATTCCCAGCGCGGCGTCGATCGCATAACCCTTGGCGATCCCCCCCAGATCAAGCCTCACATCCGGCCGCCGTTTGACGATCCCCGTGCTGGTCAATTGAATCCCGTTCCAGCACGATGCGGCTCGTGCCGCCGCCAATTGCGCTGCCGTCGGCGCTTCGTTCTGCTGGCTGGCCCGACGCCACAATTCCAATTGGGGACGGCACGTGATATCGAAGGTACCATCGGTCAGCTCGTAGGCATCGCGAGCGGCGATCAACACCGCCAGCGTATCTGCCGACAAGGGAACCTCGACCCCTACCCTTGCGTCGTGGAATGCCGCGATCTCCGAGTCGTCCAACCAGCTACTCATGGCGGCTTCCAGCCGGCGAAGCGTCGCTTCCACCTCGTCCAATACCGATTTGGCGAAATCGGCTTGAGCCTGGACCGTCACGACGGCCATCGCGCAATCCGTCCCCATCACGTCGCGCGCGTGATGAATCACCGTCACGGGCAAGCGATCATGCTGGACCGCGATCCGCCATTGGCCTACGGTCACCAGCAGAACCAATGTCACGATCCCAGCAAGGCTGATCAGAGAACAGTGCTTCATGGCCCCATTATGGGACAAACAGACCTGGTTGGTCCAGCACCGATCCCGTGCGAACAGAAAAAATTTGCGGGATCGAAGGAAACGCGAATGATGGCCCGTCGTCCGAATTCGTCGGCCGATTTTTCTGTTATGATCTGTTCGTGTGATCGTCACGGAATAAGCCTTTCAGGAGCCAGCTCTCCCGAAAGCTGGCCGACGATTTGATCGCGGTGCGGCAAACCATGCCTCCCCCGCCCGTGTTACCGGGCTATCATGCCGATCCGCATCTGGCGGTCTTTGGCGACACCTATTCCATCTACCCGACCACCGACGGCAGCGAAGGCTGGATGTCCACGTCGTTCCGTTGCATGTCCTCCAAGGATCAAACGCCAGGGGCTGTACTACCTGATGTGGTCCGAATACGACACGCGCGACCCGCGTTACAGCGTCGCATCACGTCGAATGCAGCAACTTTTCCGCGTTTGGCCCGAGGATTGCTGCCAAGAGAAATCCATGGGTGTTTTTTGGGGATTCTGCCTCCGAAAAGCGAAAATTTGCGCGAAATGGGGGCAGATTGTGCATCGATTTCCAGCATTACGAAGGGAGCTTGACTGTGTTGATCTCCGACCGCGTGGATTCTTCCTCGATCGGACTCTTTTTCCAAACGCCGCTCGCATTGGCGGGTGGAACATCGCAGCAACGGGTGGCGTCTGCCGGTCACCAACCTTCGGCGTCGAGTTGCCAAAGAACGTCAACGGCCTGTTTCAACAGAACGTCAAATTCCGACGTCGACAGGGACATCGCATCGCCGTACCCGCAGGGTCGCAATTCCGTATTCTTGTTCGGCGGGACGTTGTCGCCGGCCGATTTGCTGTATCTGGACGAGATACTGACGGCCCATGGTCTGGACGGGTCGATCATGGCCGGCGTCGATCATCTGCCGAACGAACATCGGCTGCCGATGCCCATCGGGATGGCCCGCACGGACGAATTCTTCCAGACGCTGACCCGTCTCGGATCATCGCCCACTCGGCCTCGGTTCAAACGGGAACGCGAACGTTTGGTGATGCGGCTGGCCGGCACCGACATGGGCCTGAATCATCGCAGGGTGGGCGTGCATGGCCATGATATCGATTTTGTGGTTGGCATCGTCTCTTTGTTGCTGGAAGCCGGCATGCTGCCGGTGCTGTGTGCTTCATGCGGTGACGCCGATCGATTGCGCCGTTGCCTCGAATTGACAACCCCCGAATTGCCCGCTCGGACCCCGGTCGTCCAGGCTTTGCAATTAAGCGATCTGCTCGATCAAATCCCAGCAGCTCGACCCGATGTGCTGATCGCCAGCCGCGATGCGTCCTGCACGGCCCAGTGTTTGGGCATCCCACTGGTGTGCGCCGGCCGGTCGTCCAGAGGCCATAGTGGAGGTGAACGGATTGTCCAGATTGGCTATCTTGGCGCGCTGCAACTCTTGGATCGGCTGCAAATGGCCTTGCATGCCTCGTCGAATTGATTGTTGCAATCAGCACAGTCCATCAGAAAAACGGCGGTTCTCGCGTGTCGGCTATTCACTTGTGGTACTCCTCATGTTAAATTGGGAAAGGTGATCCAAACACGGGAGAACTGTCGATTTTTAAGCTACAAACGAGAGGGGTGCCATGAGCCGGTATTTCACAATCTGTTGCCTTGCGGTGTTGGGTGTCGCGATAGTCGGTGACACCGTCTACGGGCAGTTACTGTTTCCTCGAATCGGTCAGCGGCGTCGAGCCCAAATCCGCAACGAGGTTTATGGCCAAGTCAGCCGCGAATTGAATGCGAAGCTCGATGCGGATCTTCGGCAACAGATGGGCGAGGCCAAGACGGAGCTTCAGGTGGCTGCCGAACAGCAGGTGGCTGAGGAATCGGAGAGGTTGGAGGCCTTTGTCAAGGAGCAGTTGGCCAAGTTGAGTGACGAGGCGATGAAAATGATCAACGCCGAGACAGAAAAACTGGCCAAGATGACTGCCGAAGAAATCACCAAGATGCGTGAGGAGGCGGGGGCTCGCGTTGATTCCGAAGCGGAGCGATTGGACAAGCAAATCCAGGAGCAGGTGGCTGAGCTAAAGTCCGACAACGAATCGAAGCTGCAGAACACCATTGCCAGCTTGAACAACGCCATCGAGAAGGCCTTGGAAGAAGCCAAAGCGACGTTGCCCGAGGAGATCAAGTCCGAGCTGATGCCGAAGATCCAGCAAGCCGTCAAGACCGAAGTGGAAACGTTGAAATCAACGACGGCCGAAGTTCCCGAACCGGGCTCGGACGATGCTCCCGACGACCAGGATCAGGCGATCCTGACGCCTCCGGTCCGTTTGACGGACGATCCGTCCGACTCGCCGGAATCCGATGAGGATGGCGCCCGGGATACGGCCGACGCCTAGTCCGCCGCGCCAACGCAGCGTGCGTTATTCGGACGGAACCGGCTTGTGCATGGAGGGTGCATGTGCGGCATTACCGGCGCGATCTGGAGCAATCCTGACAGGGCGATCGATCCGCCGGTGCTGCAGCGGATGACGGACGTATTGCGGCATCGGGGACCGGACGACGAGGGCACGTATCAGAGCGAGTACCAGTGCCGGTCGCCCGGCGAGTCCATGCCGGGCGTGGCATTGGGATTTCGCCGCCTGTCGATTATCGACGTCGGCGGCGGCCGCCAACCGCTTTCCAACGAAGACGACACCGTGTGGGTCGTCTTCAACGGCGAGATCTATAACTTCCTGGAATTGCGGCGCCGCTTGGAAGGCGCGGGCCACCGCTTTCGCACTCGCAGCGACACCGAGACGATCGTCCATCTGTACGAGGACGAGGGCTTGGACTGTTTTCGGCACTTCAATGGCATGTTCGCCATCGCGATTTGGGACCGTGTGCGTCGGCGACTGGTGTTGGCGCGCGACCGTTTGGGCAAGAAGCCCCTGTACTACCTGCATCAGTCGGGGCGACTGGCCTTTGCCAGCGAATTGAAGAGTCTGCTGGAGATCCCCGAGGTGGCTCGCGAGGTCGACCCCACGGCTTTGGATCAATATCTGACCTACCAGTACATCCCTCATCCAAGGACGATTTTTCGCGGGATCAGCAAGTTATCGCCGGGGAATCTGGCGGTGTACGATGGCGACCAACTGCGAATCCAATCTTACTGGCAGCCCGATTTTCAGCAGGAAATTTCGATCGACGAACCGGAGGCTTGCGAGCGGTTGCGTGAATTACTGGGATCGTCGGTCGCCATGCGATTGCAGAGCGAGGTGCCGTTGGGCGCCTTCCTGTCCGGGGGAGTGGATTCGTCGTTGATCGTTGCCATCGCCCAGCAGAAGATGCAGCGGCCGATGAAGACGTTTTCGATCGGGTTTCCCATAGCGCAATACGACGAGACCCATTATGCTCGACGCGTGGCCCGGCACCTGAAGACCGAGCACCATGAATTCCAGGTCACGCCGGCCGGGATGGAGATTCTGCCTCAGCTTGTCTGGCACTACGACGAGCCCTTTGCAGACAGTTCGGCCATCCCCACGTGGTATGTTTCCCAGCGGACTCGGGAACACGTGACGGTCGCACTCAGCGGTGATGGGGGCGATGAGTTGTTCGCCGGGTACCCTCGATATCAGGCGGTCGCCATGGCGGCGGGATTGGATCGATGTTGGCCGCTGCGCGCCGTGTTCGGGGCAGGACTCTGGCAGTCGCTGCCCAGCTCGAAGCGCCAGAAGTCCGTCGTCCGGCGATTCAAGCGTTTCTGTGAAGTGCTGCGCACGCCGCCTTTGCGACGTTATCTGGATTGGATCGGCATCTGCAAGGATTCGCAGCGAACGGCGTTGTACACCGACGAATTCCGTCGTACGTTGCCCGACGAACACCCGGCCGTCTTTCTCCAGCAGGCTTACGATCGCTGCGATCGCCGTGACCCGGTCACCGCCTTTTCGCTGACCGATCTGACCACCTACCTGCCCTGTGACCTGATGACCAAGGTCGACATCGCCTCGATGGCCCATTCGCTGGAATGCCGACAGCCGTTCTTGGATTATCGGCTGGTCGAGTTCGCCGCGTCGTTGCCCAGTCGACTGAAATATCGCTGGGGGCGTGGGAAACGCCTGTTGCAAGCCGCGTTCGGCCATCTGTTGCCCCGCGAAATCTGGACGCGGAAGAAGATGGGCTTCGGCGTGCCGATCGAGGATTGGTTCCGCCATGACCTAAAGGAATTGACTCACGACGTGCTGCTGGGCGCCACCAGCGCCCAGCGTGGTTATTTTCGCCCGGAGATGGTTCGCCAGATGGTCCAGCGTCACGAATCCGGATCGGCCAATTTCGCCTATCCGTTATGGAGCCTGCTGGTGCTGGAGCTCTGGCTTCAACGCTGGTGCGATGGGCCCCCGTGAGCGGAACGGCGCTAGCCGCCGGTTCTGCACGCCACCGGCGGCTAGCGCCGTGCCGCTCACTCATTGCGACCCCATGATTTCGCATGGACAACGGAGCTTGCGGCGGGTTTTCCGTGGCTTCGAGAACAGCGGCTGGCGACATTCCGGTCAGTTATTCCATCGCCGACGCTTCATCAGTACAATACGGTCGGTTGGTGACAGCGTTCGTCGCATGTTGCGACGTCCCATCAACCCGTTCCAGATACTGCGGAAACGGAGGTCGGCACCATGAAAGACACCCTGGCGGTCATCCTGGCCGGCGGGCGGGGAGAACGGCTGGACCCTTTGACTCGCGATCGAGCCAAGCCGGCGGTCCCCTTCGGCGGCGCGTACCGGATCATCGACTTTACGCTCTCGAATTGCCTGAACAGCGGCCTGATGCGCATGATGCTGTTGACCCAATTCAAATCGATGAGTCTGGATCGCCATATCGATCTTGGCTGGCGACGTTTTCTTTGCCGAGACCTGGATCAATTCATCGACATCGTACCGCCTCAGCAGCGCATCGATCGAGGTTGGTACGAAGGGACCGCCGATGCCGTCTATCAGAACATCTACACGATCGAGAAAGAGAATCCGCAATACGTGGTGATTCTGGCCGGCGACCACATCTATAAGATGGATTACGCTCGAATGCTGGAAAGCCATATCGAACGTGAGGCGGACGTGACGATCGGCGTTTTTCACGTCCAGGTGGACACGGCGGCTCGACAATTCGGCATCATGGAAATCGACGCTTCGCACCGGGTGATCGGATTCGAGGAAAAGCCCGAGCACCCCAAGCCGATTCCCGGCGACGAACAATACTGCCTGGCGTCGATGGGCATCTATGTTTTTCGAGCCGATTTCCTGTTCGAGCAATTGCTGGAAGACGCCAACCGGCCGAACAGTCGACGCGATTTTGGCCGCGATATCATCCCGGCGATCATCGATCAACATCGAGTCTATGCTTTTTCGTTCCACAACGAGACCGGTCGGCCGACGTACTGGCGAGACGTGGGAACGTTGGACGCGTACTATGCCGCGAACATGGACCTGGTGTCGGTCGAACCGGCTCTGAACCTGTACGATCAGCAGTGGCCCATTCGCACCTATCAGCGAGTCCTGCCGCCACCGAAGTTCGTTTTTCGCGGCGGCGATCAATCCCAACGGATCGGGCAGGCGCTGGACAGCATCGTCTGTTCCGGTTGCGTCGTTTCCGGGGGCTCGGTCCACGGATCGATTCTCGGATCGCAGGTGCGCATCAATAGCTTCAGCGAAGTCAACGACTCGCTGCTGTTCGATAGGGTCAACGTGGGACGCCATTGCCGGATTCGTCGCGCGATCATCGACAAGGATATCGACATCCCGGAACGTACCGAGATCGGCTACGACCTGGAAAAGGATCGAGAACGCGGTTTCAAGATCACGGACAAAGGGGTTGTCGTGATTCCAAAGGTGGATGATCTGACCGAGATGCTACGGCGGGCGCCGTAATCGCAGTAGCAACGAATGCGATATTTTATTGGAGGTAGTGCGTTGTCCCGGCGAAATCTTGGGGTCGTGATGAGTGAGCGGCACGGCGCTAGCCGCCGATGGCGTCGAGAACCGGCGGCTAGCGCCGCGCCGCTCACAATCCGCATTTTTCGCCTGGACAACGCAGTAGTCGATTTTATTTTGAGGAGGGACAAAAGCATGGAAATGATCCGGCGACAATTCAACCGGTGGTGGATCGTGGGAATGATCGGAACGTTTTCGTGGGCAGCCGACACGGCAAACTCAATGGCCGATGTTGCCGAACCGTCAGCAGCGAACGTCGAAAAGTCCAACTTCGGTCAGATGCCGGACGGTTCCCCGATCGAGCTTTATACGTTGACCAACGCATCCGGTATGCAGGCAACGGTCATGAATTACGGAGCGACGCTCACGTCGGTCCGGGTCTCCGACCGAGACGGACGAACGGAGAACGTCACGTTGTATCTGGACACCAGCGAAGACTATCTGCGCGGACATCCGCTGTTTGGATCGGTCGTCGGTCGTTACGCCAACCGGATCGCCGGCGCCCGTTTTCGCTTGGACGACGCGCTGTATGAACTGACGGCCAACGCGGGCGCCAATCACATCCACGGTGGTCGCGAGGGCTTTCAGCGGCTGCTGTGGAAAGCCGAACCGGTCCGACGCGAGCGAGCGGTCGGCGTGCGGCTGACACACACCAGTCCCGATGGACACGAAGGCTATCCGGGCAACTTGGACGTCACCGTACTGTACGAAGTCACGGACGACAACCACCTGCGCATGGAGTATTGGGCGGTCACCGATCGCCCGACGGTAGTGAACCTGACAAATCATGCCTATTGGAATCTGGGAGGAGCCCACTCGGGCGATGTCCTCGGGCATGTCTTGACCTTGAACGCAGACGCTTATCTGCCCGCCGACCAGCAGAAGATTCCCAGCGGCGAAATTCGATCGGTCGAGGGGACCGTGATGGACTTTCGAGAACCGCGAAGGATCGGCGAGCGGATCGAGCATGTCGAGGACCAGAACTACGATCACTGCTATGTGCTGAACAAGCCGACCGACGAACGGCTTTCCTTCGCGGCTCGCGTGGTTCATCCTCCGAGTGGCCGAGTGATGGAAGTCTTTACGACGCAACCAGGTGTCCAATTCTTCACGGCCAGCTTCCTGTCCGATCGATTCCAAGGCGGCGGCAAGCCCTATGGTCCCTATCACGGATTCTGCTTGGAAACGCAGCATTACCCGGATTCGCCCAATCATCCCCATTTCCCATCCACAGTGCTGAGACCTGGCGAAAAATACCACGAATTGACGATCCACAAGTTCTCCGTTCAGTAGGTATCGGGGCCTGATTTCAAGGTGGATGCGGCGGAGGGGGGCGGAAGTCGTGTTCTGAGGTGGCAAGCTCGTTATGGGGGTCGTAACTGGAGAACGACGCCCGACGCCCGTAGTCCTGAGGACGGTCGATTTGACGGCCGGACGAAATGAGCGATGATTGACTTTGGGCATAAAGTCGCGTCAGGATCAAATGAAGCACCCGGCCAGATATTTCTTGATGGAACGGGGTGAAAGGGGTCGGGAGTCGTTTTCGGGTGCTTATCGCGTCGGGTTTCTGCGATCGCGACACAAATTCAATTGCGGGCCTAAGCCAATCATTAATGGAGGGTATGATGAGCGACAAGAGCCACAGAATCGATCGTGAGTTGGCGGCTTTGCGAAGCGCTTTGCACGAGTTGTTGTGTAAATTGGGGACTCTCTTGGAGGACATTGCCGAGGCCGATGTGGATGAATTCTGTTATCAGCCGGCCGTGCCGATCGAAGACGTACCGCAAATCCTCCACGAATTGGCTTGCAAGTTGCGGGATCTGTTCGACTTGGAGGAAGATGAACGGCATTTGTCGGCTTTGTCGCAGCACCGTCCCGAACTGCGAGTTCGATTCGAGGAATTGAACGCCGAACATCCCCAGTTGCTCGACCAGTTGGAATATCTTCACGAACTGGCCGGAACGTCGACCTGTCCCACTTCGACTTGGGACGACATCGACCACCACTATCGAGGGCTCGAACGCCGCCTGATCGATCATCGGCGAAATGAAGAACTGATTCTGGCTCAAGCCGGATCGCCCATCTGACGATCGGCGATCGACGGCATCTTGATGAAGGCTTGTCGGACGGTCGCTCCGATCGTGCGCGCTTGCCGATCTACGGCAGCTTGGGGATCAAGGCGGTGGCGCCATCATCTGCGACCGGGTACACGGCCTGATGACGTTCCAACGCCGCGATCAACCCCCGCATCATCCGTTCCAATTCCTCGGGATGCGAAAGACTCAAATCACGTTGTTCGAACGGATCGTCGCCCAGATGAAAAAGCTCGTAGTGCCGATGATTGGAAACCTCGCTGGGTACGTAGTGGTAAATCACCTTCCAGGGCCCCTCGCGATAAACGGTAAAGTACTCGCTGCGATGCGGGCCATGCGGGTAGTGCAGCAAGAAGGTGTCCGCGCGATGGCTGTCCGGTCGACCGGTCAGCAAGGTATCCAGTCGCTGGCCGTCGACCACGTGATCCGGCGGTGATTCGACTCCTGCCAAGCTCAGGATGGTTGGGAACAGGTCGCAAACATCCGCCATCTGGTCTTGAATCTTGCCTTCGGCGATCGGCAGACGTTGCTGGACGGGATGATCCGGCCGCGACGCCGCCCAAGCGACGATCAGAGCCGTGCGAGTGCCGCCTTCGTAATGGGCCCCCTTCTTGCCGCGCAGCGGGGCCGCACAGGCGACTTCGTGTTGATGGCCCAACGGAGCGTCCGTGCCGTTGTCGCCCAGGAAGAAGATCACGGTATCTTCCGCCACGCCCAACTGTTCGAGATTGTCCAGGACATCACCCAACGATTTGTCCACGCCTTCGATCAATGTGGCGAAAGCCTGCGCTGCGGGCGGTTTCCCGGAGTCCTTGTAATGAGCGGCGAAGCGGGGGTCGCTTTGGAACGGCGAATGCACGGCATAGTGCGACAGATGAAGAAAGAACGGTTTGCCCTCGCGGACTGCGTCCCGGACGACGGCGTTGGCTTCGATCGTGCAAGCCTCGGTCAAGTGAGTGTCCGTCCCGTGGTACTTTTCCAGGTGCGGCACGGCGTGCGAGGCCCGTTTGGTGCCGTGGCCATAGTTGTCCTGGCCGAAGTAGCTGCCCGGTGCACCGAACGATGCCCCGCCCACGTTGATGTCGAATCCCAGATTGGACGGATCGGCGCCCATGGTGTCACGCGGTGCGAAATGCGCTTTGCCCACGTGAATGGTGCGATATCCGGCCGAACGGAGCAAACCGGCCAGCGTGACGTCGCCGGGTTGAAGTCCCCGCCAGTTCCAATCGGGGGCGCCTTGAGGCCCGGCGTTGTCACGGTTCGGGTTGATCCAGTTCGTGGTCCGATGCCGCGCGGGGTTCTGGCCGGTCATGATGGACACGCGAGTGGGCGAACAGACGCTCATCGCCGAAAACTGATTGAAGCGAATCCCCCGAGCTGCCAAACGTTCCATGTTGGGTGTACGAAAGTAGTCGTTCAACGGGTATCGCTTCGGATTTCCCCGATCATCGGTCAAGAACGGCACCGAAGTATCCATGATGCCCATGTCGTCGACCAGAAAGACGATGATGTTGGGCAACGAATCCTCAGCGGAATTTGTTTCGGCAAAGGCCGTACCCCGGAGGATCCCCAACGTAAGTATCGCCAGCGTCAGCCCACGAGCGATGCGGAACATGCGAAAACCAAAGGCCTCGGCCAGGGCGATCAGCAGTGGTTGGTAGCGACGCTTTTTCATGATCGGGGGGCTCCATGTATGGCAAAAGGTCGAATCGGGCGCCTATCGTGACAAATGCAAGGTTGACGCAAAACGAAAGCGGCGTCAAGCGGCCCCCTGTCGCCGCGCGGGCGTCGCAAAGAAACCGATTCGACGCTGCCCCGCTCCGGAGACGAGGCCCTTTGCGCGCTATTGCCGGAAAAAACCCGCAAGGGAGGCTGGCGGGCCAGGTTGTCCGATCGCAGTCTGGCCGGTCCGATCACCAACACGGGCGATGTCCCAAGCGGCATCCAGGCAGGCAAGTCGCTTGCCACGGGATTGTTCGTGTTCTTACAATGAAAGAACGTTGCTGCCCCGGGATTTGACGGGAATTCGACTTGTCCAAGGCGTGCTTGTCATCCAAGCCATTCTGGCGGATCACGGGCCGCACCAAGCTCATAGGAGACACGAGACGATGGTGACGCTCCGACCGTTCTTCAGGCTTCGTAACAACAGGTTGATGATCGCTAACGGCCTGGTCCTTTCGTTTGTCCTGTCATGGGGAATTTGCAGCCAGGGGCAGGGCTCAGATGAGTCCGAAGCGGCTTTCGAGGCAGAGGGGACCGCCGATGATCCGTTCTACCGTCGCAGGCTGCCTGCAAAACAACGGTACTTGGAGAAATATGGCGGCAATCAGGCGAGTGAAGCGGCGGTGGCTGCAGCGTTGAATTGGATTGCGGACCACCAATTGCCTGACGGCAATTGGAGCTTCGATCATCGGACCGGCCCCGTCGTCAATGATCGACCACGCACGTCCGACACACCCGGTACGTTGTCCGCGGCTCACCGTGCCGCGACCGCGATGGCTTTGCTGCCGTTCCTGGGATCGGGCCACACGCACAAACAGGGAGATTTCCAAGCGACGGTCCAAGCCGGTTTGGACTTCCTGGTGCGCGAAATCGGTCCCGACGGCGGTTTGAATGAATCGGGGGGCACGATGTACTCGCACGGCTTGGCGACGATCGCCCTGTGCGAAGCCTACGGAATGACTCGCGACCAGACGTTACAAGCTCCTGCGCAGGATGCGTTGAACTTCACCGTGCAAGCCCAAGATCCCACGGGTGGGGGTTGGCGATACGTGCCGCGACAGCCGGGCGATACGTCGGTGTCGGGATGGCAGTTCCAGTCGCTTTCGCAAGGCCGCGTTTCCGGCTTGCAGATCGATCCGGAAACGATGGTCGGCGTCAGCCGGTTCTTGGACTCGGTACAGTCTGAAGACGGCGCGTTTTACGGTTACATCGCGCCGGGGCGAAGGCCAGCCTCGACCGCCATCGGACTGCTGTGCCGGTTGCATCTGGGCTGGGACCGCGAGCACGAGGCGTTGAAACAGGGCGTCGAATGGATCAGCGACCAGGGTCCTTCGACGGGCAAAGCCGCCAACATGTACTACAACTACTACGCCACGCAACTCGTTCGGCACTACGGTGGTCGACTCTGGCAGCAGTGGAACCAAGAGATGCGGGACTTTTTGATCGAGGCTCAAGACAAAGACGGACCGGCTGACGGCAGTTGGGCGTTTGCCGGTTTGTTCGGCGGCCCGGATCGTGGCGGGCGCTTATATCATACGTCCCTGGCGACGATGGTGCTGCAAGTCTATTATTCGAACCCGACGCTGAATCGTCAGGACTAGCAGGCCGTAACAAGACTGTTCGGCGCTCAACTTCGGCACGTCCTCGGCACCGCCGCCTCGGTCACGATTCGCGGGATCGCAGTCGCTGTTGCAGATCGGCGAGGATTTCGGACAGCTCGCCGACGGTTCGTTCGTCCAAGTCTTCGGGGAAAGTCGGCTCGTCGCCGAGAAGCTCTTGAAGAATCCGGATCTTCCCCAACAATTCGCCTTCTTTGCGTCCTTCTTGCCGTCCTTCTTGCCGTCCCTGTTCCCGCGCGCTGTCCAATCCCCATTGATAGTCGCGCTGTGCCTTCAATCGTTGGTCGTAAATCATCCGATCCTCCGTTTTCTCCGCGATCGCTTCGACCACGGAAATCGCCTGCTGAAACTCGATGCCCGGATGTCCAGTACAATCAACTTGTCATCCGCGAATTCCTGGTAGCTGAACGGATTGAGAATCTCCACGTGGACGATCGGCTGGGGAAGCTTCAAGATGGCATTCAGCAGCCGGATCAGAACCGAGACGTTCTCAGGACTGCCAAAAACCTTCTTGAACACGAAATCGACCGTTGGCTTGATTCCCAGCACCATGGGACACCTGTACTGATTCGGATTGACCTTTTGCTGTTGCCGCCATACCAGAGTAGAACGGAATTCATTCCGTTCGGAACGGACAACGGAATAAATTCCGTTCTACAACATGCGCGCATCTTACACGCGAAGACTCTACGGGCCTTCCCAGGCAGCCAATTCGTTCAGGACCTTCACCGGGGCGGGGCCGTCGTGGATCACCATCCGGTAGCGCAGCCGTAAAGGTTCCCCGGCCGCCCGTTGGACGGGCCCCGGAGCGGCAATGCACGGGTTGACCATGGCGATCGGCAACAGATTGTGCCACAGCGTGGTCGGATTGTCCGGGTGGTCGATCACCGCCGTGCCGACCGTGGGGCCGCTGTCCAGTTGGATGACGTAGTCGTACCACGCCTGGGCGGGCCAGTCGGTTTCCGGCTTCAGATGATGAGGCGGTGGCAAATCGACTCGGCCACCGGGACTGTAAAACGCAGCTTTGCCGTCCTGACGTGCCTTGACGCAGAATCCGCCAAAGGCCGTCTGCTCGATCTCAAAATCGACTTGGGGTACCAGCCGAAAATCGAATTGGATCACGTACACGTCGCGATGTTCGAAGGCGGTGATCGTGGTCTGTTCGTCCAGCACCGTTTGATCGCCGATCAACCAGTCGTTCTCGATTTGAATGACCGCCCGGTCTTCGGTGGCCGTCTGCAGTTCGACTTGCCGATTGCGGATCATGCGGTCTTCGGTCGGGGCCATCGAACCCCATCCCCAGAAATCGGCTCGCTGGTCGCCGCAAACGGTCGTATGCCACGCCAGGAACACGCCGCGATGGTGCCGGTGATCGCCCGGAGCAAAATCGACCACTCGCACCCCCGAGGGCGAATAGACGGGGTACAGGCAGCAGACGCTGTTGGCCGTCATGTTGGAATCGGCCGGCTTGCTGGTCATGTACGAAAACATGGGCTTGCCAGCCGGCGTCTTCAATTGCCAGCCATGCGTATCGGGGGTCAACGTATACCGCCCTTCGTTGGCCAACGCACCAACGGCGGCCGATAACCCGAGCATCAAACTCATCCATCGAACGGCAAGGAATGTCTTGCGAATCATCATCCAATCTCCTGATCTATGTCTTCAGCCCTCGGGTGTCCAGCTCGTAACGCTCGTCACACTTCAGCACGTCGTCCCAGTACACGACCTCGCCTTTATAAGCGGCCGTGCGGCCGAGGATCGTCACCAGGTTGCTGCGGACGCTTTCGGCGACCGTGGGATTCTGGAAGCGGCCGTTTTGGATGTCGTCGTGGAACGTCGCGATGTTGTTCACCGCACCCTGACGATAAATGGTCGGCGTGCTGCCGCCACGGTAGAAGTTCTTGCCGCGGATCAGCGTGTCACCACCGTAAGCGGTCTCCAGCACGCCCAGCGTGCCGAACATGCGGTTGCGAATCCCTTCGGGCTGCGAGCCGTAGCCATCGAACTGACGCGAACTGAAGGCGATTCCCACGTTGTCGGGATACTTGAACGTGACGGTGAACGTGTCCCAACAATCACCGAACTGCCGGACCTTCCTGCCGCCCGTGCCAAAAGCGCACACAGGTGGCTGGTTCATGATCCAGCTCATCACGTCCAAGGTGTGGATGTTCTGTTCCGTGATGATGTCGCCCGAGGTGACGCGGAACAAGCCCCAGGCTCGCAATTTCGTCTCGGGGTGGTCCGGCGCTTCTTTGGCCATCGCGATCTGCCCGGCCCAGGGGATACCGGCGTGGTAGGTCGATTCCCCGAAGGCGAACTCGCCCAGCGCCCCCTCGTGGACCCGCTTGAGGGCTTCGATGTAATACTCGTCGGCTCGCGTTTGATAATCGACCAGGAAGCACAGGTTCTTCTCGGTTGCCTTTTTCCCGCTGGCTTCGATGCTCAGGCTGCCCGGCACGTCGACGGCGACCGGTTTGGCCACGAACACGTGTTTCCCGGCATCGACGGCCGCCGCCGCCTGCTCGGGGTGAAACAAGGGCGGTGACTGGATGATGATCGCGTCCAAGTCCTGTTCGATCAATCGTTCATGGCACATCAGTCCGGTAAACCGCTTCTCGGCGGCCAACTCGAAGCGATCGCCGACGTTGTCGGCACGATCTGGGAAATAGTCGGCTACCCCCGCCAGCTCGTAACCGCCGTGCTTCAGGAACAGGTCCGTGATCCAGGCGCCGCGGCCGCCGCACCCGATCATGCCGAAGCGAATCTTGGAATTCGCGGAACTGCCGCGAACCGCCTGTGGCGAAACGACGGAGAACGCGACGGCGGCGCCAGCGCCGGCGACGAATTCGCGGCGATGGATTCGATGGCCGGCAGCGTGATGGGGATGGTTATCGGTTGGTTTCGTCATCGACGGGCTCCTTGGCTGGTGGGAAGTAATGACCGTGAAGTTCTGTTGCTGAATCAGGAATCGTACTTCCCGAAAACTTCGACTTCGACGTAGTGATTCAGATCGTTGGCCGTATTTCCGCTGCTGTACAGCCGGACATAGCGGCCCTTGGTTCCTCTGGCGTCGATCAACTTGCCAAAATTCGTTTCGATGTAGGGGCGGTCCTTGCCGATTCCCAGTCTGGCCGAGTTGTCTTGATCGTTGTTGAAGACGGTCGTCACCCCCGACTGGAACTCCGGATCGTCAGAGATCCGGACGATCACATCGTGGTAGCTGCGAGCTTCGCGAAAGTAATGCCAAACATAGATCGCGTAGATCGTCGCGGGCTTCTCCAGATCGATCTGCACCCACTGCAGCATCGGAGCCAATTCGACGTAGCTGTCGTCGGTCCCTTCCTTGATCCCGTCGGTGATGTAGCTCAGTTCCCCGATCAACGGCCGCGAGTCGCTGCTGGTGACCGTCTTGTTCAACGCCAGATTGGTCGTCCCGGCGGGAACCATCATTCTAGGCAAATCACCTTCTTCCGGCGGCTTCTCCAGACCGGGAAACAACAGCATCAGCACGTCCGGCGGTGTACCCACCAGCACCTCTTCCGGCATCTCGGTCTGCAACGGAACTTTGTCCTCTTCCGCCCGGATCACGGGGATCAGAGAGAAGATGATGGTCAGAGTCGTCGTTGTACGTAGCATGAAAAAACCTCCTGGTTATACTTAGGGCACTATGACACGCTATGTTTTCATTCTGCTGCTGTTGACCGCCACCGTCATTGCCGCCAGTCTGCGCTGGCCGCAATTGGACGCTCGTCCGATGCATGCGGACGAAGCCGTCCAGGCCCGACGATTTCGCGACCTGTGGATCGATCATCGGTACCGATACGATCCCGACGAATTCCACGGCCCGACGCTCGCCTACGCCACGCTGCCATCGGTTTGGTGGCAAGGCGTCGATACGTTCGCCGAGACCACGGCCGCCACTTATCGTATTGTACCAGCGATCTTTGGCGTGTGCTTGGTTTTGCTGATGCTTCTTCTTAGCGACGCCTTGGGACGTTCGGCGACCGTGGTTGCGGCCTTGCTGGCCGCCATCTCACCCGCCATGGTATTCTACAGCCGCTATTACATTCATGAAACCCTACTGCTGTTCTTCAGTCTGGCGGCGATGGCCTTCGCTTGGCGGTACGTACGGTCGGGGAATCTGGCCTGGTGCCTGGCAGCCGGCGTGGCCGCCGGTTTGATGCAAGCCACCAAAGAGACCGCCGTGCTGTCGTTCGCGGCTGCCGGAGCGGCGACGATCGGTGTCGCCGCCCTGCGGCGCCGGAAGGGCGAACCTTCGGGCCTGTCGCATCCGATCCCCTGGTGGCATCTGGCCGGCGCGCTGGCGATCGGGCTGGTGACGGCCATGACGCTGTTCACCTCGTTTGGAGCCCATCCCCGTGGCATTCTCGACTCGGTGCTGACCTATGTGCCGTGGATCGGTCGAGCCGGTGGAGCGTCGCCGCACATCTGGCCGTGGCACTTCTATCTTCATCGCCTGGCTTGGTGGCAGGTGGGTGACGGCCCTCGCTTTTCCGAAGGTCTCATCTTGCTGCTGGCCGCCGTCGGGCTGGGTTTTGCCCTGTTTGGCCGTCGCCCCGCCCCGGATCGTACCGCTCAGTTGGCCGTTCGTTGGCTCAGCGGTTATACCCTGGCATTGGCGGCCATCTATACGATCATTCCCTACAAGACGCCGTGGTGCCTGCTGCAGTTCCTGATCGGCCTGATCCTGCTGGCCGGATACGGTGCTGCCCGACTGATCGCCGCCACGCCGACGAGCGCGTTGAAGAGCGTGCTGGGCATCGTCATGCTGGGGCTGGCCGGTCAGTTGGGCTGGCAAGCCTACCAAGCCGCCTTGGTGCTGCCCGCCGATCCTCGCAACCCGTACGTGTACGCGCACTCGACTCCCGACATCCAGCGGCTGGCCGACGACATCCGGCAACTGACCGAAGCGTTTCCCGATGGTCCGCAGACGACCATCCTGGTCATCTACGACGGTCCCTTCTATTGGCCGTTACCCTGGTACTTGCGAGCCCAGCAACGAGTCGGCTATTGGACGCACGTGCCGGACGATCCCCACGCCGCCATCGTGATCGGTTCCCCGACCTACGACGCCGAATTGACCGCGAAACTGGACGACACCCATCTGATGACCGGCTACTACGCCAATCGCCCTCAAGAGCTTATCCAACTATGGGTCCGCATGGACGTGTGGGAATCCCACCTAAGAGCCCTCGGCCGCCTGTAGGAAGCAAACGTCAACTTCGCGATTCGTTCATCGTGGTTGTTTGTGCTGTTCATGTTACGCTGCCTTGTCGGCTTACACCATGCGTTGAATCACCGCGTCGGTGAATTCGGCAGTACCCAACGGGCCGCCCAGATCTCGCGTCATCTGACCATCCTTCAACGCTTGATTGTAACCCGTCTTGATCCGTTCGGCCGCCGTGCGGCAGGATTCGTCGTGGCGAGTATCGGCCAGATGGTTCAGCATCATCACGGCGGACATCAACAGAGCCAGCGGATTGGCAAGGCCCTGGCCGGCGATGTCGGGCGCCGAGCCGTGAACGGCCTCGAAGACCGCCTGGTCGTCGCCATAGTTGGCGCCGGGCACCAGTCCCAGGCCGCCGACCAACCCGGCGCACAAATCGCTGACCACGTCGCCGTACAGGTTTTCCAGCAGCAGGATGTCGTACTGCGTGGGGTCCTGGACCAGCTTCATGCACCCGGCATCGATGATGGTCTCCTGATACTCGATGTTCGGGTATTCCTGCTGGTGAACGTTTCGGGCACACCGCAGAAACAGGCCATCGGTCATCTTCATGATGTTGGCTTTGTGAAAGACCGTGATCTTCCGGCGTCCTCGTCGGGTGGCGAAGCGAAACGACCAGTGGGCGATGCGTCGGCAGGCGGTTTCCGTCGCGATCTTCATGCTCATCACCGCGTCTTTGGTGACCTGGTTCTCCACACCGCTGTACAACCCCTCGGTATTTTCCCGGATGATGATCATGTCGACGCCGTCGAAGCGAGTCGCGACGCCAGCCAAGTTCCGCACCGGTCGCACGGCGGCGTACAGATCCAGCCGTTTACGGAGCTGGACATTGACCGACGTAAAGCCCTCGCCCACCGGCGTCGTGCAGGGGCCTTTCAACGCCACGCCATAGCGGGTGACGGCTTCCAGCGTTTCCTCGGGCAACACGTCGCGGCTGCCGGAATGCAGAGCGGCTAGACCTGCTTGACGTTCGATCCAGGAAATCGGTGCTTTCGCCGCTTCCAGGATGCGGCAGACCGCCTCGGTGACCTCGGGTCCGATCCCATCGCCGGGGATCAAAACAGCAAGATGATTCGACATGGGGTTCCTCAAATCCTTTGCGAAAGATCTAACAACACTCAATCCACCTGGTCGGGAGCATCGATGCTCTGCAACGTCTTGTCGGTACTGGCCGGATCGACGACTCGACAGGTTTCCGTCAACCGGTCCGCGATCTCGTTCATGTCATCCAACCATTGATCCTCGTCCGCGTCGAGTGGTGAAAACTGGGTGAATTCGGCTGCCAGCAGGATCAATCGCAGCAGGTGCCGGAACACGATCCCTTCCTGCTTTTGCAATCCTTTACTGGTGACGTATTTGTTGAAGTCTCCTCCGTACTCCAGGATCTCGCCCGCAGCCCACACCGGCTGGATGCGCAGATCGGGAACGCCCGGAAAATCATGATCGAACAAACGTTTCAGCTTCTCGGCCAAGGTCAAAACCCAAACGCGATCCTCGGGAAACATGTCCCGGTGCCGCCGTTCGTCCTCGTCCGCCGAATCTTCGGCCGCGCCCAATTCTTCGGCCGATGCCAAGCCTAATTGCAACAAGGTGACATCCAGCCGCGTCGTCGCCAAAGGGCCGGGCGGCAATTCGTCGTGCGGCGGGACTCGCAAATGGTGGGCCACCGATCCGGGAATCTCCAGGACGCTTTCCATCGCCTGCAAACGCTCGTTGCGATCGGCGATCCCCAACTGATTGATCAGGAAGACTCCGTACAGCGGATTGATGCCGCGCAGCAAAATCAATTTGTCCATGGCCGGCGTGGGCCGCGCGATCGATGGCCGATAACTCGGAACCCGTTCGTCGTGCTGCGACTCGGGCGATGACGAGGCATCGCCCGGCTGCGCATCACCCGGGGTAACCTGACCACCGAACAGCCCGAGGCCCGCCGTTTCCTTGGCGTCGGGCGGCGCCGTGGCCGGGGACTCGGCGGATGATTCCGGTTCCGAAATCGGTGGCAAAGGCTCCAACTGAACGTAGCCGGCTCGCCACAACGTCAACAGCATGCGATCCAGCGTCTTCTGGGCTCCCGCGACGCGATCGCTGTCCATCAAGCGCTTGCCGACCAGCTCTCTGAGCCGATCCACGTCGGGCGAAATGTCCAGGATGTAGGCCAGCAGACGCCAAGGAATGACGCCTCGGCTGCGCAAACGGCTGGGGAGCGCCGTCTTGAGCTTTTCGAATTGCGCTTCGGTCCAGTACTGTTGGTTGGCGCGTCGCGTCGGCATCTTCTTCTTCAACGCCTTCTTGGCTTTCCGCAATCCCGGATCCTTGGTGTCCTCGGGGATACGGTCGTATTTCTCGCGCCAGCGCAGGATCTTCACATCGTCCTCGTGAGCCAGGGCGAAGACGTAACCCTGCGAATCGAATTGCGGCCGACCGGCACGGCCGAACATCTGATGAGCCGAACTGGCCTCGATCACCTTCTTCTTGTCGGGAGGCCCCTTCAACAGATTGGGCAACACCACACTACGAGCCGGCAGATTCACGCCGGCGGCCAACGTCTCGGTGCAGACCGCGATCGACAACATCTTGCGCTGAAACAAATCTTCGACGATCCTTCGATAGCGAGGCAGCACCCCGGCGTGATGCACACCCACGCCGCGGATCAGCAACTGCTTCAGCTTCGGTCCCACGCCTTTCGACCAATCGTATTGTTCCAGTTCCTGAGTCAGCATCGTCTGCTGGCCGTCGGCCAGCAAACGGCGCCCCTTGATCTGCTCGGCAACCGCCCAGCATTCTTCGCGATTAAAGCAAAACACCAGGGCCGGCGTCCGACGCTCGTCCTCGGTCCCCTGAGCCATCTGCTCCAGATGCTCGGCCAGCAACGCATCGCCGACCCATTGATACGTCAGCGGCACCCGGCGCTCGTCGCTTTGCACCAACTCCAATCGACGCCCCAGCCGCTGCGACATCCAATTGACGAACTCCAGCGAATTGCCCACCGTCGCAGACAGCAACAACAGCCGCACGTGCTCAGGCAACAGCTCCAAAGAAAACTCCCAGACAATCCCCCGCTCGGGATCGTTGAAGTTGTGGAATTCATCCATGACCACCGCCGCCACGTCGTCGAACACAAAGGTCGGACTCAGCAGCCGGTTCAACAGGATCTCCGCGACCACCACCAGAACTCGAGCGTCCGCATTGACGCGACGATTGCCCGTCACCAGGCCGACATCCTCGGCCGAATAACCCCAATCGCGAGCCCGGTCTTGCAATTCGTGAAATTTTTGGTCGGTCAGCGCAATCAACGGCGTCGTGTAGTACATCCGCTGCCCGGTGCGTAAAGCCTCGTAAACCGCCGCTTCGGCAATCAGCGTCTTCCCCATTCCGGTCGGCGCACAGACAAGGACGCCTTGATCCGAGGTGAACCAGGCCAGCAGGGCCTCTTCCTGGACCGGGTAGGGAGCGAACGGGAGCTGATCGAAGTAGGCTGCCGCCACTTCTTCCCGCGTCGGTGGCTCGTTGCCGATCTGCTGCTGGTTTTGTCGCTGATTTTTCATGAATACCCGTCTTCCGGTCGACCCCGACCTCGCTTTGTCGCGCCCTATGGTAAACCAGAACAGGCCAATCGGGAAGCCACAGGCGTCACACAAACGTTGCCGCGTGTCTTTCGCCGGTGCGTTGTCCAGGCGAAATCTTGGGGTCGCGATGAGTGAGCGGCACGGCGCTAGCCGCCGTTGGCGTCCAAAACCGGCGGCTAGCGCCGTGCCGCTCACAATCCGCATTTTTCGCCTGGACAACGCACTAGAATGCTTTCGCCGGGATGCTTCGCCTACCCCCCTTCGGTCCAAAATCGTCCGCTCGACTTGTCTAAAGGACCGATTGACGATAGGCTGATGACGTAGCCGGAAGATGCCTTTTGTGAATCGCTCCGGCAGATCATCCCTCTGTCGCCTTGAAAAATCGAACCGCCGATGGGAAAAGCACGAAATCAGCAATTTGAGTACGTCGAACCGATCGGTGCTCGCGTCCTGGTGCGTAAAGATGACCCAAAACGCGAGACCAAAGGGGGGATTGCGCTACCGGATCAGGCCGAAATCCCGACCATCACGGGACGGATTGTGACGATCTCTGCCCAGATCGAAAACGATCCGGACGTTCCGCTTCGTCAATACGATAAAATCCTGTTCCATCCAAAGAATGCGATTCCCGTCGACTTCGAGCCCGACAATCAGTTGTTCGTCGTTCCCGTCGAAGATGTCGTCGCCGTATTTCGCCGCGAGATTCGCGACGAACCTTAGACGATACTCAGCGCTTGCCAGGTCAGTACCGCCAGACCAACGGGGATACACCACCACGCAAACAATTGAAAACGGCCCCGTTGCAACCAGCGCAGCAGCCAAGCCAACGCAACCAAGCCAACCAAGAAAGAAATCGCTCCGCCGATGACCAAGTAACTGACGGGCGTGCCGCCCGGTTCGTAAGTCCAAACCATGATCGCGACCTCGTACATGCCTCCTGCTGCGATAATCGGGATCGCCATCAGGAAGGAAAACGTGGCGGACTGGGCAGGAGCCAACCCCAATCGCATCCCCATCGAAATCGTGGTGCCGCTGCGCGAAATGCCCGGCAGGATGGCGAATGCCTGGCTCACGCCGATCAGCAAGGCTTGGCCCGCCGTCAACGATTGATAGCTCCGCTGCCCCTTCTCTTGCCGCCCGATCCAGATCAGGATCGACCCGGTGACCAGCAGCATGGCGCCTGCCAACATGGGGTTTTCCATGATCCCCGAAGCAAAGGCCTTGATCAGCAGTCCGGCAGCCACGCCCGGAAGCGTGGCGATCAGGATCAATAGCAGCACGCGACGATCTTCAGAAAACGCTTGAAGGATGCGATGCACGTAGAAGACGATGATGGCGAACAGGCTGCCGATGTGCAGCACGATGTTCATCTCTGCTATATCCAGCGCTTCCGGGTTATCGCCGGCCAGCAGTGCGCCAACGATCACCACGTGGCCGCTGGAGCTGATCGGCAGGAATTCCCCCACGCCCTGAACAATCGCCAAAACCAGAATATGCCAAAATTCAACATTCACAGATCAAAAGGTTCTACTGAAAAAATTTCCGTCGGATTGTCTTGCTTACTTCGCGCGAATTCGGCTTATTTCCGTCCCATCAGCAGGGTTGCCACCAACCGTCGGTGCGACTGCTGGCGATGCACGCTTCCACGAAGCGAACGCCTTCGCAACCGTCGATCACGCTGGGGTATGCATGCCCGGCAGACGCAGGTGCCTGGCCCGCAGCACAACGCCACATGTCGTCGAAGAAGGGCCGATACAGGTTGGCCAAGGCCTCGAAAAACCCTTCGGGATGCCCTCCGGCCAACCGGCTGGATGATCGAAAAGCTTCCGAAAGAAAATCGGCTCGTCGATTGTTTTCGTAGACCTGCACCGGCTGACCGTGCCTTCGCAAAACGATCTGGTCGAGCTGATCGTGACGCCAAGCGATCGAACCGGTCGAACCATCGATTTCCAGCGTGATGTCGTTCAACCGGCCGTGCGTCACTTGGCTGGCCGTGATGGTGGCCATCTGCCCTCCGGCGCATCGCAGGACGGCATGCCCATAGTCTTCCAGCGGTCGAACGGGATGGAACGTCGCAAAATGACTGCTGACTTCCATCGGTGACAGATCGGTCGTAAAACGCAAAAGGTGAAACGCATGCGTACCGATATCCGCCATCGCACCGGACGGACCCGCTTGCGCCGGATCGAGCTTCCAGGCGGCGCGCTCGGGTGTTTGATCGGGTTGCAGCCGTCGCAATCCGCCTTGGATATAATGAACCCGCACGGCCTGGATTTCACCCAATTCGCCGCTTTGGACCATGTCGCGCACTTGGCGGATCATGGGATAGCCCGAGTAGATGTAAGCGACGGCGAAGGCCCGACCGGTATTGCTGACCTGCACCGCCAACTCGTCTGCCAATCGCGACTCGGTGGTCAACGGTTTTTCGCACATGACGTGAAAACCGGCGTCCAGAGCCGCGCGAGCCATGTCATAGTGCAGCGAATTAGGCGTGGCGATGGTGACAAAATCGATCCGCTCATCCGGTGGACGCTGCCTTTCGGTTTCGATCATTTCCTGGTAGCTGCCATAGGCTCGATCCGAAGCGATCCCCAGATCGGCCGCCGCTTGGCGACTGCGATCCGGATCCGATGCCAGGACGCCCGCCACCAAGGCGGCTCGATAATCCATCGTGGCTGCGATCGCGTGGACGCGACCGATAAAGGCCCGGCCGCCCCCACCCACCAAAGCCATCTTCAGTTTTCGCTTTTCCGATGAAGGATGATGTTGCATGGTCCGTTTCTTCGATGCATCGCTAATCGGTCGCGGGGTCACGTCCGCAGCATCCTAACGGAAGCGTCAACGATTGCAACAGGGACCCCACCACAGCCTCGCAAATGCGGAAAGAGACAAGAAAACAGTCAAATACATGGGGTGCGGGGTAGGCAATTCAACCAAAAACAAATGGTAGATCGGTCTATATGAAACCGATGACCGCTGACGTAAGATGCGACGCAGAGAAGAGGCCGAGAAGGGGAGGTTCTCGGAGCTTGTAATTCCGCTAATTCGCGAGTGTAGCAGCATGATGCTGTGAGCGACAGCGATAGGAAGGGTGTTCTCATGCCCATTTTAGCTGAGCAACCATGTGTGTTTCCAGAGGATTTGCTTGAAAATAACGAGGAACTCGGCCCTCAGGAGTCCGAGCGAGTTTGGTGGGCCATTTATACTAGGTCTCGGCAGGACAAAGCACTGGCTCGCGACCTGTTCGCCAACGAGATCCCGTTCTATTTCCCGCAAGTCGCGCGGGAACGTCTGGTTCGACGGCGTCGAGTTCGAACGCTCGACCCCGTTTTTCCAGGTTACGTGTTCCTATTCGGGACACCCGAGGAACGAGTGGATTCGCTGAAGACAAACAGGATTTCCCGAATCCTGCCGGTACCCGATCAAGACGAACTGTTCCGGGATCTCCGGCAATTGGCCGAATTGATCGCCATCGGGGCCCCGCTGACCGTAGAACAGCGTCTGTGTCCTGGCCGCCAAGCCCGGATACACAATGGCCCGCTGGCTGGACTGGAAGGTACGATCATGAAGCGCCGAGGAACGGATCGGCTACTGATCGCCGTCAATTTCTTGCAGCAAGGGGTGTCCATCGAGATCAACGATTTTCTCGTTGAACCAGTTTGGCAAGCCAACACATGACCCCACTCTGGTGATTCTGGCAGGCTCACCACAGCTTCGAACCTGACAGTTCCCGAATATTTCGTCGGTTCCTGGCTGTTTTCGTGAGTACATTATGCCCCTTATGCCATTATACAACTGTACCAATCAAGGTGTGGCTACAGTAGAATATGGCAACCAGATAAATTGGGGTATTTGGGAAATGCATGAGGGCGCCAAGTTAAATGATCTCGATCGTTCGGGACATACACATTCTCAATCAACCCCGTGCTCATCGCCATCGACGCCTACGTCCCACTCGCCGGACATGGTGGGATACAATCAGCGAGTCGTGATCAATAGCGGCGTGCTGGCCGGATGGTATGGCCAGCGGATTCACAGCGACGTTGCCGCTCGATGTCTAGTTCAACTGGAAGGAACTGGTTACAGCCTCGTGGTGGAAATCGACGAGGAACTTGTGGAGTGGCAAAGCTGATTCGCTCGTTCACGCTTCGGGCTGCGAATAATTCTGGCCGTAAGAATCTGTTAAGCACCGTTCGAGAAATATCCGATGTCCCCTCGCCACTCCGGGGAGAGGGCAGGGTGAGGGGGCCGAAAGTGCGTCAGTTATTTCTCGAACGGTGCTAAGCCGACAGAATGTTCGGCTCCTCCGGCCTGTTCCAACGGACGCTAGCCGTCTTGGGTGGCTTGGTGCGAATCGTTTTTGATGCCCACATCGATCAGGAAATCGCAACCATACCGATCGTCCTCGACCAGGCACCCGGACGCTTCAGATCCTTTCAAAATGAACGCCGGATTCCCGGGAAGAGCCTCTCCTTCGTCTTCGAGGGGGATACGCACAATAGGACCAAGGTCTTCATCCTGCTGGAAAACGGCAGTACAGCGAAAAACTTGATGGCACCCACCGCGCCTGATCACGACTGCGATATGCTTTCCATGATACATCGTTAGGTCCATTTTTGGCTCTTTTGGCCCGCGCCGATTTCTGGATTCGTCGCGGTCAACACTGTCTCGTCGCAGAGGTTCCCGTAGTTCGGCATGCGAACTACTGGAATCAGCTCTAGCACTACTTATCATGTATGTTCTATCAGCCAAAATAATGGCGACAAGCCGGTGCTGCTTCAGCTATAATCAATGATGCGTTAGCAAAAAACTTCTGCTACACGTGTTCATTGCCGAAAAATTGTAATCAATCATGTCCCACGAAATCGCCAAATTGTTGCTCGAGCACGCCGAAACGTTCCTCGAGCGTAGCGAAGCCGTCGAAGCGGCCTTGTCCTTGGGTATGCCCCTCCATGAAATTGAAGCCTACCTCGATTGGCTGGAATTGCTCCAAAACTCGCGTGCACCCGACGAAAACTCAGCGAGCATGGACCAAAGCCCAGAAACTAACCAAGACACCTCCAACTAGCTGTCATTACCTGCCTGGGTGAAACCCCACGTAGTTTGCATTCGCAATCGTGCTGGACGACCGCCACTCAACTCATTATAGACCACCGCGAGAGCAATCCTTACAGAAGAAGCCGGGAAACCTTCGTTTTTTTCGTTCAGCTAAGGTATTCCTTGAATTAACCCCCTATTCTTGTTTATTGCTTGCTGGCTGATCCTGTGATTTGCCCAGCATAGGTGGTGCCTACTCGTGCTTCAATTTCATCGATCACCTGCTGGTAGAGAATGCCGCCAACACCTCCAAAGTACGCATCCATTTGGGCGTCAGAAAAACCCTCAGGTAAATCCGCCGCCTCAGGAAAAACTTGATCCAGGCGCCAAGGACCAGCCAGAAATTTTTGGATGCGGCGTGCCGAATCCGGATCGGCGGTAGCAGCCATAGCCAAGGTTGTGCCGGCCCGATTGGCCAGCAGATCCGAAAAGGAGAATCCGCTGCCACCGGGTCCTGCGTCCAGTTCTTCCTTCAGCAATCCCGCAGCATCGCTGGCATTCTCCGAAGACCAAATGGCCAACGCCGCACTCACCGTAAAGTGCCGCACCCAATCGGCTCGGCCGCGCACCGTCGCTTTGCCCATATGCCGCCCGACCGCCTTGCGCAATTCGGCATCCAGTACACGACCCGAAGCCCATTCGACGTACACGTGTCCTGTCACAATCCCCAGCGCATAGATGGCCGCTCGGTTCTCCTGCACAGGGTCCTGTCCGTCTTGCGAGCGGTCCTGCGCCAGCTCAAAAGCGCTTCGCAACAGACCAGCAAACTTCGGCTCACCGTCCGGCAAGTCATCGGCCGCCGCCAACAGCCGCTCGACATAGATCCGCACCGTGCCCGCCGCCTGATCGGGAGCACCCAGTCGCAGGACCAACTCGCGCATTCGCTGCCGAATCGATTCGCGATCGATGACCACGGTCACCCCTTGCTCAGCGACGTACAGCAAGCGGATGGCGCGAATCACTTTCCCCGACTCAGGGTCCGCGGTCATTCGCAAGACAATCTCCCTCGATAAGAAGTCCAACAGCCATCCCGGAACACGCAGCCTTCCCAGCCGTGCATCCAGCACTCGCAGCTTCAACTCGCCCGCGTCGACCAGCACCCCCGTGTCGATTTGAACGTTGACGTGCTGACCGGGACGTATGGCCCACGACGCCTGCATCCGAAAAACGTTCTCGCGCAGCAACAGCCGACCCCGACTGCCTTGCAATTCGACCGACATCGCCCAGTTCAACAACAAATCCAAATCGTGCGGTGTCAGGTGGATGAACTGCAAACCGTCCAGATCTGGCTCGTCTCGGAAAAGGCTGACCAAGTGCCGCTTGTCCGCCGACGTGACCTCGACGGCTCGAAGAGGCAGTGGCGCCGATTCGAAAATCGAACGATGGATCGTCCAGACACCGATCGAGGTCAACATCAATCCCAAAGCAGGGGGAGCCAGCAGCCACCATCGCCATACCCCGCCTCGAGACCAAGACCAGCCGGTCCAAACACCTGTCAGACAGGCCAAGCCAAGCGGCAAACCCGCCAGTCGAACGATCGGATCGGCGATGAACAACAGCGCCACCACCGTGCCCATCGACAGCGCCGCGGCGAGCCCCAACGGCAGAACGCCCGCAGTACGATTCGGGCGACCATAAGCGACAGCCAGAGAAACCAGCGCACCCCATACAAGCATCTCTGCCCCACAGCGCACGCCCAAACCCATCATAACATACAAGTACCTTACCAATACGGATAGATTGTGTAGGTCCCACGCAGTAGGGGGTGAGGCGAGGGCCGGTACAACCACCAGGAACGAGTAGGCCAGCCACGCAGACCATAGCGCGGACAGCAACACCCAAAACCGTCCCGATCGGAACGGGCCACCGACGGTAAACAAAACAGACTTGATCCTCAAATACAGCGTCACACGTCAATCATTCATGGTTCGCGGGTCGCGGCATGGGATTTGCCCCTGCATCTTCTCAGTTCTTTACGTTCCGATTGCTTCGCCCGTTTTCGATGATACCAATTCGGAGAACTCGATGAACATTGCCTCATACGAACTGAAAGCCGGTGCTGCGGTCATGCAGCCCGCATCCCAGACTCTCGACATTCAATCGCCGGAACGAAGCGAATCAGTCAAAAACTACATTTCGCAGGGCATTCCCATACACCAGATTGAATCGTACCTCGACTGGTTAGATGCCGTTGAACAGACCGGATAGCTGCCACGATAAACCATGTCCCAACTCTGCGAACAAGTCAACCCTTCGTTCGCTTGGTGCTCGCCTTTCCTCGAAAACGGCCAAGAAGATGAGTCCATTGCCCGCATTCCTGGCCGTTAACCGCCGGTTAACGTCAACTTCACATCATCGACAACCCTTGGTATACAACCACGCGAACCCCAGACACTGTTCGCGTTCCCGGGCCAACGATGCGAGTTCCGCCTGTTCGGATTGGGTCAACAGGCCTTTTCGGTGATGGTGATGGTGATGGTGATGCAAATGTGGAAACCGTTGACGTTGCCCTTCACCGACTTTCGCTCACCCCTCCCTAACCCTCCCCATCCAAGGGGATGGGGAACCAGGCCGACCCACCGACCCACCGCACCCCGCCTGTCGGGGAAAGACGGGGCCGGGTGTCCCGCGGTACTACTGGCAAGAAGATTTGGTGGCAAGAATATTGGGGGGCAGGTGGCAGACGACGGTTTTCGTGCCAGTCGCTGGGCTGACAGTCGGTATCAGAAATATTCTTGCCAAACAACATTCTTGCCATTCCCCCCGAGATTACTGTCCGCCGTCCCAAGTTGGAAAACCTGGCGGGTGGGGAAAAAGATCATTCGTCATCCGGCTGGCGTAACATCGGCTCGATCTCGGACCAGGTGCGGTGCATGGCGATCGCATCGATCAGTTCGTCCAGCAGTTTGTCCGGAAGCTGACGCACTCGATCCGCATGGGCCGGCGTGAACTCCGCGAAAGCGGCCGACAACTGGCGGATCAAGGTTTGGGTCTTGCCCAAGAATTGCCCCCGCTTCTCAGGCGGTTTCGGCGGGGTCAGGGACCCTCGTCGAGCGCCAATGTATATCGGCGGGGTGAATCCGACACCTATCGTCTTTCCGGCCCTTACGCTGCCGGTTTGCTGATGTGCCAGTATAGGTCGATCCCGCTGGGTTCGGCGGCGATCTGCACCTGATGCGGCGCTATGCCCGCTCGGGATGCCAATCGATCCATCTGGTCCGCCGTTCGATAGATCAGGTACCAGTTGCCGATCCACTCCATATACGCTCGGCTGGGGTTGTGCGGTGCAAAGTTGAAGACCCACGCCCTTCCTCCGGCGGGCAATGCTTGCCAGAAACGTGACAGCATCGCGGCTGCGTCGTCATCGTCCAGATAATCGAACAATCCGGTACAGACGAGGATATCGGCGCCGTCCAGATACCTTCGGCTTCGCTCGGGTTGCGTCAGGCGAAACAGGTTCTCGCGAATCGGCTGCAACCGGCCCCCGGGGACTTGCGGTTCCAGTCGCGAACTCGCATCCGCCAACGCCGCGGGGTCCAGGTCCAGCAGAATCAGATGCAGTTGTTGCCGTTGTCGCGGGCTCAACTGGTCGCATGCTCGTTGCAGATCCCACGCCGGACCGCTGCCGATGCTGACGACGCGAATCGCGCCGGTGGGATGTTGACGAACGTAGGCGCCAATGGCGTCGCCGACCAGCTTTGTACGGTTACGCACGGCTTGCGGCGCCGCCTGCGCCTGGAAATAGCGGTCAAAGGCAGCGCCCAGTGGATGATCGCAGATCTCGCGGGTGACGATCATCGACAACATCTCGAAATCGCCCGCATAACCTCGCGGTTTCGACCGGGCTCGCCACTGCAATGCACCACACTCGAGCCAATCACCTGCGATGGCCCACAGCCACTGGGATGGCCCACGATTTCCGCTGCCCCAGCATCCGGTGGCACTCAACCCCTCCACCGCTCGTTGCAAAGCGGCCGACGCCAATCGATCGGTCTGCTCTGCATCCTTCCAACGCTCGGTCGATCGGAAGGCTTGCCGCAAGTCATCGTCCAAATCCCTCGCGATCGACTCGACCGATTGCCGAAGTCGGTCGCCTTCGAAAACGTTGTGGTTGAGTGACTTGGCATCCATCGTCATTCCATCACAAGACGGTGCGGCGGCCCCTGTGGACTGCACGCTGAAAACAGGCGAATCTGTTGTGCCCGGAGATGGTCAACCCCATTTTCTGACAGAACCTAGTGTCGATGAATATCGCGATGCATAAGACCTCGCGTATAGACCAGACGTTCCTCGTCGGACATGGCTTCCAGTTTGACGCCAAGGTATTCGTCGTCTTCCATCTCCAGCAAGTGGCGAATGTGGTCGATCACATGAGGCGGAAACACGCCGTATTCGTCGTACAGCGAATGCTGTTCGCGCAACAGACGCGCGGCATGCACACAACTGGCGGGCAGCGACTGCAGGCGGCTTAACGTATTCTGATCCCGGAAGATATTGCCCTCGACCCGCGTCTGTTCGGCCAACTGGATCATTCTCGGCTGCGTCAATCCGTACTCGGCGGCGGTCACCAGAGCGGCCAGCAACAGGTGGCCGGATGCCGAACCGTCGGGCGAGCGGATTTCGACCGTCTGGCGGCCGCGCTGGTCCTGGTAGTCCTCGGTTTCGCGGGGGTTGATAAACCGAGCCAGATTGGCGCCGCCGGACCATCCCAACGGCACGCGGATCAACACGGAACGATTTGAATCGCTCCAACAGATCCGCGTGGGGGCTTCCTGATTCGGCACCAGACGCCGGTACGACGTAGCAACCGTATTGCCAAACGCGGAAATCGTCGATGCATAGGTGATCAACCCGCCGATCATCTTCAGCGCGTCTTCCGATAGGCGCCCTTCGCCGGTCGCCATGAAGTTTTGACCTTTTCGAATCAGTTCCAAATGGATGTGGTATCCATTCCCTGCGATCCCCTCCTCGATCTTCGGTGCAAAGGTGGCGATGATGCCGTTTCGGTACGCGATCTTACGAATGATCCATTGGGCGATCGACATGAAATCGCCCATTTCCTCGATGGGATGCGAATGGAATTCGATTTCGTGCTGTTCCGCACGGCGTCCGTTCAACTGTGTTTCATCCGATACCATCGATTCGATGAAACCGACCTCGGAGTGCGCGTACTTGATCGCGCCGGTAATCCGCGACAGATGCCGCAGCATTTCGTTGACCACTTCGTTGCTCTTGAAGTATGGCGCTGCGGCATGATAGCCAGCTTGTCGAGATGGGATGTAGTGTTCGCCCTGGTTTGGCGAGATCAGGTAGAATTCCGGCTCGGCCAACGCCCATAATTCATAGCCCGTTCGCTGACGAAAACGCTCGTGGGCCAGAGCCAGGATATTGTCCGGGGTGAAAGGTGCTCGCCTTCCCTCGCGGTCCAGGAATCGACAGATGAAGTCCAGGCTGGTCGGATCGAACGGATTGATGAATGCCGATCGGTAGACGGGGACCACGTACAGGTCCGATTCCCCCGCATCGACGAAACCTTTGAACAGTGAGGAACCATCAACGCGTTCGCCGGCTGCCAGGATGCGGTCCGCTTGAGCGGTATCGGAAAAAGGCAGCCTCAATTCCTTCAGCCGCCCGTCACCACCCGTGTAGCGAAAGGTGAAGCGTTCGACTTCCTTCGTTCGAACAACCTTCAGCAAATCCGCACGGCTAAAGTCGTTGCGATCCTTGCCGAGCAATTGGCAGAGTGGGTTGGCTAAAGCAAACTTTTCCGACATGGTATCTCTCCGAGTGAAAAGGAAAGCTATTCTGTAAGCTCAAGAACGCCCCTCTTGTGGACCCAATACGACACGAGCGTAGCTGATCGTCCCGGAGGTGCCGGCTCGCATACCCAGCAGGTCGATGGTGGGCGACGGTGCGCAACCGGCTCGCACCGTGGCGGTGAAAAAAGTCGTCAATGGATGTTCCATGTCCAATGTGATGGGGGACGTGCTGGTCCCGTCAGGCAGCAGTTCGATCAGACGGTTTTCCGCAACCCGTGCGCCTGTCACGTCGGTCCCGTGGACGTAGCAGATGACGAACAAACGGCCGTCGGGCGTGACGTGAAACCGACCGCGACCGGGGATTTCCGTCGAGCCGACTTCGCCGCCGGCCAGCAGAGTCCGGCGCCGGACCACCTGGCCGCGTCGTACGACGGCGTACTTCAACGCCCAGATTCGTTCGATGTCGGGAAAGCGTTCGTTGCGCAACGTCAAATGGATCGGGTTTTCGTGCCATAGCACGTGCACGTCGCCATCGTCCGCAAGGTGCAGATCGCAGGAGAACAGCCAACCGCCCGTCGAATAGCAGTTGTCGATCTCGATCCATTCCGAGAATCTGCCGGTGGTGATGTCGTCCGACCAGGTGTAGTACAGCTTCCGAAAACGCGGACCCCACTGGCGTTTCAAATCACCCACGTCCGGCATGCGTTCCCACTGGTCAAAGGCTGAATTTCCCAGAAAGTGGACCGCCCGATCCTTCAAAGCCACGTTGGGATAATTGACGCGGACTCCGGCTCCGCCATAGGGCGCCTTTTCCGGATCTTCACGCGGCAACCAGTCCAATCGGCCCGTCGACCAATGCTGTTGATCATCGAGAAACGCCCAGCAGCAATGGGTGTAACCGATGTTCTGGAACAGGATCAACTCGCCCCGATCCCCGTCGGCAACGAAGCTGCGGTACGAGTGTTCGGTGAACGGCGGCGAGTCGCTCCATTGCGGCAGCAGCGTCTTATAGGCCGCTCGAGCATCAGCGGCCGAGAACTGCAGGATTTCGGGCCGTGCCGGACCACGGACGGCCGCCGGATCGGTCGCCAGCGTGGGGTTGACCGACATCATCACGCGGCCATCCCGAAAACAACACAAGGGACATGGCTCGCGAGTCCGGTCGTTCGGATCCGCCTGCTGCAGCAGCCACCGATCGTCCTTTCGCTGAAACAATTTCCAGCGGCAATTGTTCAGCGGTGGGTAATCGGCCAACGTTTCCAGACCGCTGACAAACACGTCGTCCTTCCACCGGACCACGCAGGTGTTGCCATGGGACCACATCGGCCCCGCCCCGTTATTGGCCGGTTGGAACTGGTAAACGTCCTCTTCCAATTCGACCACGGGCCGCAGCAGGCGGCCGGCCGCTGCCAGCGGTTCCGCATCTTCGACCGGGACCACCGACGACGGGCTGGGCGGATGGGCGATCGATCGAGCCGATCGCCCCGGGACCATCGCAGCGGCGGCGGTCGAGCCGACGGCCGCCCCGAAGAAATCGCGTCGCGTCATCCCGTTCATCGCAGTGCTCCTTGGCCGGCTAAACGTTCAGCTTCCATGGCTGGCGATATTCGTAATGCAGCCATTCGTTGGCTTCCGGGTTGTTCGTAAAGCGTTCCTTTTCCGGATCCCATTCCAACGTGCTGCCGGTCATCAAAGCGATGTTGGCCAACAGCGCGTACGTCGTCGAAATATGCCCGACCTCGATATCGCACTTGGGCACGCCGCGCGATCGCATGCAGTCCAGGAAATCCTTGGCGTGTTGCGCCGTCAAGGACAGGTTCGCCACGCGATGATCCGCGTGCCGGTAATCGGCCGCCCTGAACTCCATCGGTTCCATCCTGGGTTGACGGTCCTGATACTGACCGCCCCGTTCCGGAATCACGCGCACGACCGCGTCGCTCAGATAGGCCGTGCCCTGCGTGCCCCGCAGTTCGCCATGCCCCGGGTGCGGCAAGGCCGGGTTCCCATTGGCCTCGTACTGGCCGAACATCACCAGGCGTCCCGGTTCGGTCTCCAGAATGGCCTGCATCGTGTCGGGAATCGTGCGATCGTCCCGGACCGCGTACCGCCCGCCCAACGCGGCGATGCGCACCGGTCCGCCGTCGCCCGTCATCCAGCGAATCACATCCAAATGATGCACGCCGTTATTGGCGATCTGCGAGGAATACAGCATCCACCAGCGAAACTTGTACGGTGCGATCGTCTCGCGAAACGGTTCCATCGGCCGCGGACCCAGCCACAGATCCCAATCCAATCCCGGGGGCGGCGCCGTGGGTTCGGCCTTGCCCATGCCCGTCGGATACATGTTGCTCAGATGATAACAGCGGCATACCGTCACCTTGCCCAGCAGGTCATCCTGGACTCTCTTTGCCACTTCGGCATACAGTTCCGACGCGCGGCGATGCAGGCCGACCTGGACCACTCGCCCGGTCCGCCGAGCCACTTCGACCATCTTGCGCCCTTCGTAAACCGTCATCGACACGGGCTTTTCGACGTACACGTCCATGCCCGCCTGGCAGGCGTCGATCGTCTGGATCGCATGCCAATGGTCCGGCGTGGCAATGACCACCGCGTCCAGATCCTTCCGCTCCAGCATCCTGCGAAAATCCCGATAACTCGGCAGATTGGCGCCGTAACGCTCGCGGGCTTCGGCCAGCGTCGGTTCGCTGACGTCACACAGGGCCGCCACCTCGGCTTCCGGGTGGCTCTTGAACGCATCGACCAATTGACGACCGCGATTGGCCACGCCGATGAACCCCAGCCGGATACGATCGTTGGCGCCCAACACCATGTTGGCTCGAGCGGCCGTCAGGCCCAGGGTGGCGGCGGTCGCCGTGGTGAAGGTGCGACGGGTGATTTTTTTGGTCATGGCGAGTATTCTCCAACTTCAAGTTCCAACGAACGAAACGCAACTGCACAGGGAACAACACCGCTTATGCTGTCAGCAATCGCGGGGATTGTCAAGAACCGTCAACGGGCCATCATCACCCGCAGCAGCGCCGTCACGATCAGCCATCCCCACAACAGCGTAAAGAAACCACCCATGACGATCCCGATCCACGCGTGAACGCTGCCTTTGATCGCCGGATTCTGCGCCCTGTTTCGCAGGCCAACGATCTACCACATGGAAGACGGCCCACCCGAAAACGACTCCCGACCCCCTTTCGCTCGATTCCACCAAGAAATACCTGGCCGGGTGCTTATCGAAAAACCTGCGTCGCTCAGTCCGATCCTGCCAATCCGGCCAGACGGAAGAAGTTGCTCACCACGGTGCGACCATCCGGATGCTGGTCGTCGTAGACTTCGGGGTGAAACTGAGTTCCGTAGACCAGACGCTGCCGATGCTTGATGGCCTGGATCTTACACTCGGCCGTCGATGCCAGAAGGAGAAACTCGTCGGGAACCTGCTGGACCTGATAGGCATGTGCCTGGCGGACCACGATCTCGTCAGGCAGCCCCTCGAACAACGGGTCGCGTTGGACGATCTGCACCGGCAGATAGCCCCATTCCTTGTATCGACCCGGATGGTAATTGGGATTCGGGTCTGCCTCGCCTTCGCGCAACAATCGCATCGGCACGACCGCCGAGGAATACGCCTGACCGATCATTTGCATCCCACCGCAGAATCCGAACAGCGGGATCGTCGTCTCGCGGATCAGAGGATAGAACCGGGCGTCCAATTCGCGACTGACCACCCGCGATCGACCCGTGATCAGGATCGCCTTGACGTGAGGGTGTTCCAGATCGTGGCCTTGGACTTCGGTAAAGTGGACCACCACGCAACGCACGCCGCTCAACTGCTGCATGCGTTCGCGCAGCCGGGACCCCGAATACTCGTCGATCGGTTTTTCCGCCAGTTGTCGCCGTATGATTTCGGGGTGTTGGATCGTCAGGATACACACGATCGGCTGGTCGATGGCCGCCAGATCTTCAGGCGTCGCAAAGACCGCTCGCCAAGCGGCATCTTCCGCAAAACCGATCACCCCGACCGCCAACCAGCCGACGGTCACAAAAATCAGAACCAAACGCCATCCGCGATTCATGGAACGATCCTTCCTGTGAAAAGTTTTCGATGCGTTCAAGTGATTTGCCCACCATCAGCGAGCAATCAATTATTAGAGTACCGATTCGCCAACGTTTCGCAAGTAACCCAAGGTGCGCGGAGTACCGCGACCTTGGGCTTTGGAGTTCGACGCCTTTGGCGTCACGCGAACGCGATCACCAAGGACGGGTGAGGACGCGGCGGGGGTCTGGCGTTGTCTTCGGGCGAGGATCGTGTGGGTCCCGAGCGCTGAGCGGGACCCGATCGGCCCCCCGTTCGGCGCTCGGGGGCCACATGAGAAACGTGGCACTCGAAAACGACTCCCGCCCCCTTCGCCCTTCCGCTTTATCGATTGGATGATGAGCCTGCGGTAAGACCGGAGCCGGAAATTCGAACAGGAACTGACGGACCTGGAGGAGAGTTTGAACATGCCGTATGTCACATCGGTAGAACGCACATCCACTGCTTAGCGGATCTTCAGTCGTGGTTGGATGCCCGCGAGGGGTAGGCGGATCCCGGCATGGCAGCCGTTTGCAGACCTGCTTGTTCGGCTAAGGGGACGGTGGCGTCTGACTTTCGTTGGCTGGCAGCGACCAGTTTCTGCCGATAAGCCTCGGCTTCTTCGATCGTCAGCACCCTACGAACGAACCCCGGGAGGCAAACGTTACCACCCGGGGCCGAAGAACTGACCATGGGGTATCGCCCCGGCCACGCGAGTTTGTGCTTCGGTGTAGCGTTTAGCTTTCCAGTCGAACCTCGACCGTATTGGGACCTTCCGAAACACTGATCGAGATATCACTGTCCGCTTCGTTCCAATACTTGTCGGGAACCGATTGGTCGATTGTCACAGGTTGCGCCTCGCCTGTCGGATCTCCCAGTTTCGGAGCCAGGTAGACGGTGTAGGTTCCGACGGGCAGCGGGGTGTCGACCTTGAACGATCCGCCGGGCCTGATGTCCGCCGTGCCGCCTTGTCCCGTCGCCATGCTTAGGAAGACCAATGAAGCGTCCGAGTAGGGCTCGCCGTTCAAAGTAACCGTACCTTCGACGGTGCCCACCGGATCAGGTCTTCCACATCCAGTCACAGTGACCGCTAACAGGGCCAATAACACAGCCGAATAGCCCGCAAAGACACCCCGGCACGACTTTTTAAGCATTTAGTTTTCCTTCCAAAATGAATCTGGTTTGTAACGAGAGTGGCCCGCTGATTATGCGAGACCACTCGAATACGCCGTTGCAGTCACTTAGCGAGTGAACTACGGGAATTGCACCGGTTCCCCATCGTAGCGGCACGCCAATCGTTTCAGCGTCAAGAAGTCGATCACTTCGGGGATAAACTGGACGCTCCCATCCACCATTGCGACGTTGATGCCTCCCGGGTGCTGCGAATTCACGTGGGTATTGTTTCGGTACATCTGGTCGGTTGCCCCGGTCTGCACGATTTGCGAGTTGGGCGCAAAACGGACGCATGTGGTTCCCGTCTGCCAATGGTCGCTACAGTCGCCAACCAGGGTGAAAGGCCTCCGACTTCCGAACCAGCCTCCGTAGTAGTTCGATGTGCGGTTCCGTCCAGCGACCAGTCCCGACTGCTCGAAGATCAGAATGACGTTTGATGTGCCATCCACAACCTGAGCCATGCCGATGGCCTGGTTTTGGAACAAAACCCCGTTGTCGCAGGACCAACCCTGCCCGCAATCCCTGGTGCCCCGATTGGGGTCGATTCCTGGGATCGGACGCGCGGCGCCTTGGTTACCGGCGTAATTGACATTGATCGTTTCACGCTGATTATTGTGGGTGACGCCCTGGGCATTCTCGAAGGGCATGATCTGTGTCGAGGGGCAACGGTAAGCATCCACCATCAAATGCCTCAAAAACTCGTTGCCGATCAACGCGTCATCACCGGCCGCTCCGCCCGCCATGAAAGACGGTGCTTGGTTGGTGAAAACCAATTGGTCGTAGATGACCCCTTGCTCGATGAACGGCAAGATCAAAGCTCGCCAATTGGTGCCGTTCGCCGGCCAATCATGCCGCAGGTTGAAGCTACCCACGGGCAAGGTCTTGAACGTGTCGTGGTAGTTGTGCTGCGCCAATGCAATTTGCTTCAGGTTGTTCACGCATTGGGTACGCCGAGCCGCCTCGCGAGCCGCTTGGACGGCGGGCAACAGAAGTGCTACGAGAACCCCGATGATGGCGATCACCACCAACAGTTCGACGAGCGTGAAACCTCGTCGACGAAAACCAAAATGTGCCATGATTCTACTCCTGATTGAGGAAGTCAAGAAAAAGTCCAGCTCGACAACTTCGTCGATGCACTGGAATGCCAACGCAAAACGAAACAGAGGGCTTCGACTCAAATTAAGAAGGACTCGACAAATCACACCTTAGTCAAACTTCTCTCAGTATAACTCACCACGAAGATGATGGGAATCGGAGTACTGTCGAAATTTCTTTCGCAATTTTCGCCCTTCGTTAGTCAAATAGGGGGAATATCACTCTCATCATCAAGGCATTTTGGCGTAATTAAAACCTCCCTAACATGGTGCAATGAGCGAGGTGACGGGCTACTATCTTGACATTCACATGCTAAAATGCACAAATTGGAACGTATTTGGCTGTGCGGAATGCCAAAGCTGGCCGAATTCAAGCGACCGACGATCTCGTTTCTCTCCGTTAATCAGGGATTTGGTGCCATGAAGCGCAAACAGTGGACTCGACGCGATATGATTAGAACGAGCGCGGCGGCGATCGCGTTGCCGGCTTTCGTCCCGGCTCGGTTGCTGGGCAGGACGGGCGCCGCGCCGCCCAGCGAAACGGTGCGGGTCGGCGTGATCGGGTGTGGCGGACGCGCACGGTGTATCCGCGAGGGAGCCGACGTCAAAGGGTTCCAGGTCGTAGCGGCCTGCGATATTCAACGGGAACGGGCCGAGCAATTTGCCCAGCAGATGTCGCAAGGCGAATCCTGGGGCGTCTACGAAGATTTTCGACAGATGATCGAGCAGGAGAAGCTGGACGGCGTGATGGTAATGACCACCACCCACGCGCGGGCCCGAGCGACGGTTTTGTCGATGCAGATGGGGGCCGATGCTTTCATCGAAAAACCGCTTTGTCTGACGATCGCCGAGGGCCGCGCCATCGTCAATGCCGCTCGGCACTACGACCGGGTGACGCAGGTCGGATCTCAGCAACGTTCGATGCCGATCAACAACTGGGCCAGCGATTTGGTGAAGAACGGTGCCATCGGGCACATCCGCGTCGTGTTGGCACCCAATTTCGTCGGTCCTTTCCGCTGGACCAAGACCTCGTCGGCCGACGTCAAGGAACCGGTGGACAAGTGGTGGGATCTGTGGACCGACCAGGCGGAGCTGCGGCCTTACGATTCCGCGTTGCATCGCGGATGGGCTCGTTGGTGGGACTACGATGGCGGCGGTTTGGTGTTCGGCGTTACCGGCTGGGGGACGCACAGCTACGACCAGATCAATCGTGCCTTGGGGACCGACGACACGGGGCCGGTCGAGGTGCTGTTGGAGGAGCCGGTGGCCGATCGCGATACGGGGCGATTTGTCGGCGGCGAAACGGTTGGCGGCGTACTGATCGGCGAGACGGGCGATATCGATACGGGCGTGGATTATCACCGCATGGCCAAGTTGACGGGCCCGCGGGCTCGAGTCCGCATGTGGTTCGCCAACGGCACCGAACTGCGTCTGCATCTGGATGGCGATCGCGGCCCGGGGCTGGGCGCCATCTTCGTGGGCGAAGAAGGTCGGATCGAAATCAATCGCAACCGCGTGGCCAGCAACCCGTTGGAATTGGTCCGTGCTTCGGACAATCCGGGTCCCAACCAACGTCCCGAAACGTCGTATCACATCGAAGATTGGATCGAATGCATCAAGACTCGCGGGCGATGCACGGCGGACGTCGAGATCGGCCAGCGGTCGACGACTTTGTGCTACCTGGTCAACATCGTTCGTGACGTGGGGCGAATCGGCGAGCGGTTACGGTGGGATCCGGCGGCCGAGCGGTTCACGAATTGCGACGAGGCCAACGCGTTGCTGGACCGTCCGCGCCGCGAGGGCTACGAGTTGCCCGCGCTGGTGTAGAGTTCGAGGGGGTCGGGAGTCGTTTTCGGGTGACCCGCTTCCCATGTGGCCCCCGAGCGCCGATCGGGGGTCTGATCGGGTTCCGCTCAGCGTTCGGGACCCACACAATCGTTGGCCGAAAACGACTCCCGACCCCGTTGTGTCCTCACGCATCATTGTTGACCGCGTTCGTGTGACGCCAAAGGCGTCGAACTCCAAAGCCCAAGGTCGCGGTACTCCGCGCACCTTGGGTTGACGAGTTGCAGGAGTGTGCCATCAAACCCCAACGGGGTTTTACACGCCGCCACACCGCCCATCTGCCTCGTTGCAAATCATCACGTGAAATGCGCGTTGCACCCTTTCAGGGTGCTTGGTCTTTGACGTTTCGCTGACCCAGGGTGCGCTGCGCGACCCTGGGCTGTGGAATGGCACCCCGTTGGGGTGCGATGCCGACGCTTTGGTAAACACTCGGCCAGAGGTTTCTTTGTGGAATCGGGCGAAAGGGTCGGGAGTCGTACTCGCGTAAGCCGCTTCCCATGTGGCCCCCGAGCGCCGATCGGGGGTCCGGTCGGGTCCCGCTCACAGCGTTCGGGACCCACACAATCGTTGACCGAAAGACGACTCCCGACCCCTGGTGGCCCCCGAGCGCCGAGGGCGGCGGTCAGAATTGCGCCAGGAACCAGTCGATCGCTTCGGCGACGCCGTTTTCGATGCTCGAGGGGACGAAGTGGGCGATCCGCTTCAGATCCTCGTCGGCATGCGGCATGGCGACCGGTACGCCGGCGCGCTGCAGCAGTGGCAGGTCGTTCATCGCGTCGCCGATCGCCAGGCTGCGTTGGCGAGGCAGATCGAAGAAGTCGAGCAGCCAGTCCAGCGCCCGGCCTTTCGAGGCCCGGGGGGATAGGAACTCCAGGTACTCGGGCATCGAACGAGTCACGTAGATGCGATCGTCCCAGCGCCGCCGAGCATCCTCCAATAATTGGCCGATGCGTCCCGGGTCGTCGATGACGAGCAATTTCAAAGGTTGCCGGCCGGCGAAGCGTCGCAGATCGGGTTCTTCGATGTGCTGCATGCGGTTGCGTCGGCAATAGCGGCGTACCTGTTCGTTGTCCTGGCTGACGTACATCCGGTCGTCCAGATAGTACTGCAAGTGCAGTCCCTGTCGCAGGCATCGATCGACGACTTCTTCGGCCACGTCCGCCGCCAGGCAGGTTTGCGTCAACGGGGCGCCGCCTTGGCTCCAACGGATCATCGCCCCGTTGAATCCGACCAGCGGTACGGGCGGCAGCCCCACCCGTGACGCGACGGCATCGGCCGACACATACGGACGACCGGTCACGATGATCACGGCGGCGCCTTGGCGGCCCGCGCGGTGAATCGCGGCGATATTATCGTCCGAGATGGTGTCTTCGCCGGCGATCAGCGTCCCATCCAAATCGATAGCGATCAGCTTGTCGACGTTGTCAGCATCCGTCGAATTCATCGTGGCTCTTGCAGCGTTGCAGGTCAGTCAGGCGCGAATTCCGTTCAACCGTCGGTCTCGGCCTGCCAACCTTTGCTCGGCGGGCGCCCGTCTAGACCGCCGTGGCTGTCAAGCCGACTTGTTTTGCGATTTCGTGAACCAATCGTTCGGGGTTGATCGGCTTGGAAAACCAGCGATCAATCCCGCCAGGTCCCACGTCGATCCCGAATTCGGCCGGATCGGTTCCGCTGACGGCATAAACCTTCAGGTTGCGGAGATCCGACACGCTCCGAATCTTGCGGATGAAGCATCGGCCGCTGCAGCGCGGCATCTGCATATCCAGCAGAACAACATCGGGCAGCGCGTGCAAGGACAGGTAATCCAGAGCATCCTGACCATCGCTCGCTGTGGTCGTTTCGATCCCATGCGAGCGCAGGTACCCGGCCAGTAATTCCCTTTCGTTTTCATCGTCTTCGACCAATAACGCTCGCGGTGCCCGAGATTCGTCCGGCGCGACCGCCGAATTGGCCTCTTCTTCCAACATCCGCAATTCGCGAAAGATTTCCATCACCGTCTGCTGGGCTTTGCCATTGCGATCGTATTCGCATTGCTCGTGCAGCCGGTTCAACGCCTCGGCCGCAGCGTCCAGCCGTCGTCGCACCGCGTGAATCAATTCGCGAAGCGATTCGGAGGAATTCCGGTCGGTCGAGAACTCCAAATGCTTGCGGTCGGTCAGTTCGTGCCGGTAAACGGGCACATCCGGGGGCGCGTCAATCCCGATCCGGGCTACATTGCCCCGCAGCCGTAGCACCTCGACAGTGATCCCCAGCGTGGGGAATACGATCTTGTCCGTTTCCTTCCTTGAAAGTACTAACATCTCTCGCCTCCTTTGCTGCCCATTCGTCCAGCCGACCATCAAACGAGGGTGACTTGTGATGGGCTCTTTTCGGTCTTCCTTGGCGCAACGACAAGCCCACCTTCACACGGCGGTGGGCTTCGAGGGCCATGGTGACAGACGCCCGGCATCTTGCTGGGGAACCTGCGATCGGACGAGGCGGGAGTCCATTCCCTGATCATCTGTCAACTGTTAATTGTGACACGCGACGCGAAGAATGGGCAAGACCGATTTCGCAGATTTCTGACGGAATTGCTGCCTATTTCGTGCTAGCAGCACAGATTTGGCACCGAACCAGGCATTTCCTGCTGGAATCGAGCGGAAGGGGTTCGTGAGTCGTTTTCGGGCAACCCGCTTTCCATGTGGTGAATTGTCGGCCGAAAACGACTCCCGACGCCCTAGCCTTACCGCCCTCGGCAGATTCACTTTGCGAACTGGTCGCGATCCTGATGGGCCGCGTCACGCAATTGCTGCGGAAAATCGGGAAACGCCGAAAGCACTCGAACCCAATTGGGAATGGCTTGGCCGCCGACCGGTTCATTTCGAAACAACTCGCCGGCCAACGCGATCTGTCGCGAAAAACCCTCGACTGCCTGCTCCTCATCGTGTCGGTCGAAGACCAGACCATTGACCATGGCATCCGCATGGTAGTGACGAATCGCGTCCTGAGCGGCCCGCAGGTAAGCGCTGCGCAGCGTGGTAAGCTGGCCCTCACCCAACACGGTTCCCATGCTGGCCAAGGTTCGGAAGATGTTGGTCAGGATGTCCACCGCCATTTTCATCAGTCCCCGGCTGGAATCGTCTACCGAAAGATCCTGGTGCTTGTGCTCGTATTGAGCGCACACATCCACTTGGCAGATCCGCTTCAACGAGGTGTTGCGATATACCTCGGCCAACGTCCCCACCTCCAAGCCCCAGTCGCTGGGTATCCGGTTCGACCGGGCCAAGTTGGCAGTCACCGCAAACTCGCCGGACAACGGATAACGAAAGCTTTCCAGGTAAGCCAGCAATCGAACGTTACCCAACACCGCCATCAAGGCTCGAAGGACGGGCGACACCAGCAACCGGACGACTCGGCCATGCATACGATCGGTGACTCGTGCGTAATAGGCTTTACAGAATTCGAAGTCCAGACTGGGATGCACCAACGGCAGGCACAATCGGGCAAGCATCTCACGGTCGTAATTGACGATATCGCAATCATGCAGGGCAAGGATTTCCAGCCGAGGATCGGCCAGCAGATAGCCGAAAGCGGTCCATACCGAACGCCCCTTGCCAGGCGTTGATGTCTCCATGCCCGCATCGTTCAATTGCTGGTAAAGCGATTGGACTCGTGGCCCGTCGGTCCACAAGATGCGAGCACGGTCGCCAAGTACCCGAGTTTTGTCCAACGTTTCCCGAAAATCGTCCTCGTGGGGAGCGACGCCCAACGTTACGACGATGTCTTGAATCCACTGTACCGAAGCCAATTGATCCAAGATCCTGGTGAACGGTTCGGCTCGCATATCTCCGGCGGTGACCGGTAGGACCAAGCCCACGTGGCAATCGACGGCAAAGCGCTGGAGCATCCGCTCCAAGCGATCGCGCTGGATGGTGCCCAGATCGTGAATGGTGGCGATCAAACCGTGTTGGTAGAAGTCGGCCATGGTTCCTGTTCTCCTGCGTTTGTCGAATGCAGCCAAAGTGTCTCGTACGGAGCAAGTCGCTGGGGTGCTTGATCGTCCCAGCAGCGACCCGACAGCAGGTCCGTCAGCATGCCGGTTCGCATCGCGGACGGCAGTTGCCACGTTTGCGTTTGCCCGCTGACATTGACCAAGACCAGAACTCGATGCCGCTGGTCCGGGCTGGTACGCTGGATGGCGACCAGCCAGGGTGGCAGGTTTGTCAGAACGTGCTGATCCCCGTCGGGATGAAAGGCCGGTTGGTGTCGTCGGACGCTCAGCAGTCGTCGGTAGCCGGCCAAGACGATGGCCTGATGGCTGTCCGAGTGCGATAGGGTCTGCGTCAGTTCGTCGCGATCGAATTTCTTCCGGTTGATACGTCGCACCTGGCCGCTTTGCCGAACCCCCTCCCGATCGTTTTCCGCGCCGAACAGACTCGAGAAGTAGATGCCCGGGATGCCCCGCAGCGCAAGCATCAACGCCTGGGTGGCGAGGAATCGACGTATGTTGGCAGAAGGATCCGGGTCGGAAGGATCGCGAAGGGCGTCGAAGTACGTGATATTCAGTTCGTAGGGAGCATCACTGCCGTCGGGCATGCGACGCGTGCTGACCATCCCCCCTCGTTCGCCGACTGCTTGGATCAATCGCTCGAATCGCTCACCCGATACCAAACCCTCCAACGGCCGCACGCCGATCCCATCATGCGACGCCGAAAAGTTGAAGAATGTGGTACCTGGCGGCGCCGGTTGCAGGTCGGCCAACCAGCGGATCAACGGCCCGGCGTCTTCGTTCAGCCAGGCGTCCAGCAACAACGGCGGCAGGCTGAACTGATAAACCATGTGCGCCTCGTCGCCCTGGCCGAAGTAGCTGATGTTCTCCGCATGAGGCACATTGGTTTCGGTCAGCAGCAACGTGCCGGGCGCAACAAGCTGAAGGAAGTCGCGAAAGAACTTGACCACCTGGTGGGCCTGAGGCAGATGGATACAGGAAGTACCCAATCGTTTGCCAACGTACGCGACGGCATCCAGTCGGATGATCCGGGCGCCGTGCCGCACGTATTCCAGCAAGACCTCGGTCAGTTCGAGCAACACTTCGGGATGGTCAAAATTCAAGTCGATTTGATCGGCGCTGAAGGTCGTCCACAGATGACGAGTGCCGCGACTGGTGGCAAACGGCGTCAACAACGGCAAGCTGCGCGGTCGCGCCACTTGCGACACATCCGAGTCGGGATCGATTTCGTGAAAGTATCGCACATAGGGTTCGCGGCCGGCCAGATAACCTTGAAACCATTGGCTGTGCTGCGACACGTGATTCAGCACCAAGTCGAACATCAGATGACAATGCTGTCCCAACGCCTGGATATCATCCCAATCGCCCAAGGCCGGATCGACAGCCCGGTAATCGATCACCGAAAAGCCGTCATCCGACGAGGCGGGGAAGAACGGCAGCAGATGGATGGTGCTGAAAAGTGACGTCAGATCCTGTTCGACCAAAACCTCACGCAGCACCTGCAGCGGCCGCTTGCCGGGCGCCAGCACGTGGTCGCCATAGGCGATCAGCACGGCGTCGCCCTGGTCCCATAAAGAACCTTGGATCGCTGGCTTCGAATCCACGGACGCCAGCAACGGATTCAAACGGGTTTCCCATGAATCCGCAGACGCACCGTAGATCTTTTTCAGCCGCTCTTGCAACCGTTGGATATCCGACATCGCAACTCCCTTCACTTTGATTACAAATCCTCCATCCCGGTGATGTTCGTGATCAACACTCGCAATCGCCGCCGCAGCACCGTGTAACTGAAGAACGCCTTACTCAACTCGTAGTTCTGCTCGACCATCTGCTCGCGATACTCCGAATCGTTAATCACTTGGCGCACCTGCTGGACGGCCTCCCTGGTCAAGTAGCCGTCGATCGCGATGGTACGGAAACCTTTGGGTTCGATATCGCTGATGAAGATCGAGTAACGGTTCACCAGGACCGGCTTGCGGTAGTAAAAGGCCTCTAACAGCGCGTTGCCAAAGCCTTCGTAAATGCTGGGATAGGTAATAAAGTCGGACTGCGAGTAGGCGTCGGCCAGCGTGTAACGGCGTTTGCCGTCGGCATCCTCCGAGCGTTTCTCGCCCACCGAGGTATGGACAAGACGCAAGTCAACACCCTCTTGGTCGGCCATTTCCCGCAAGTCCTGGATATAGTCATCGCCCTCGTCACCCGATTCGTGGGAGATGATCAGCTTGCATCGCGGATCGTTCAAGCGGGCCACCAGCGAGATGGAATGCTCGATACCCTTGCGAGGCACCACGCGAGTCGGCTGCAAAAACAGGATATCCTCATCCGACAGCCCGATATCCTGCCGAAACCCGGCCGCGTATTCGTCGGGCTCGGAAGGTGGTTGTTCGAAATTCAAAACATTGGGGATCAGCAGCGACGAATCGCCTTTGCGCATGGCCAGTTGCTCCTGAGCCAGCGTGTTGATCGTCACGTGTTGGATGGCTACCGAAGTCGGCGGGAAAGCCATGTCCAGGATATCGCCGATGGCATTGACCGAGAACCGCGTCCGTTCCCAGTAGAAATCGTGATGATGCGCGATCGTGGGGATACCGGTCTCGGCGATAAAATGGGTTAGCGCCACGCCCAGCGGGATGTGCATCGGGATACACAAGGCGTTTTCCACCAGGAGAATCTCGATGTCAAACTGTTTGACGAAGTCGTACAGCGTTTGCTTCAAGTACTCGCTCAGTTCGTAGATGCGTCGAGTCACATCGGCCTGGCGGGTAAAGCGGCCGAAGACGCGCTCGTTGATCCATACATTGTCCGGGTGAGCGAAACAGGCCTCGGGCACGTGCATGCTGATCGAGGCGTCGCGATCCAGGCGTCCTGCATACCAGAAGCTCATGTGCTGGTAGTGCCACAACACCTCGGCCCATTTGGCGCTTTCCAACGATACCCCGTCCGTGCCGGCGAAGCGCGTCGATACGAAACCAATCCTTCGTCCCATACTCTTTTCCTCTCAGCCCAAGCAATGTAGCAGATCGGCCAATTCCTTCACAACGATATCCGCTTCGACTCCTTCGCACAGCGGTTCACCGGGCCGCAATCGCAAACTTCGTGCATCCCCGGCGAATAACGCCGTGCGAAATCCGCAACGCGCTGCGGGGGCAATATCGTTGCGCATATCGTTGCCCACGTACAACGTTCTTTCCGGGGATGTTCCCCGCTTCTCCAATTCCTCGGCAGCCATGCGGTACATGGCCGGCCCCGGTTTGGCTTGACCATAACAATACGAGTAGAACTGCAAGTCCGGCTCGAACCCCAGCATGTTGACGGTCTGCTGGACCAATGCAGGAAAGATCTCCAGGGTAAAGAATTGTGCGTTGCTGATCACCCCCAGACGTTTGCCCGTCTCGCGCAGACTCTTCAGTGTGGACACCATCCCGGGCATCGGCCAGACGGGGTTCACCCGAACTTCGAATTCAACTGCCAGAACGGCGGTATCTACCGAGCGATCCGAGACCGAACCTTTCCGCGTCCACAAGGCCAATGCTTCTTCCCAAACCTGGAGGATATCGACTTCGGGGAATTCGATACCAGCCTCGTGCGCCCGCCGATGGTGGTCTTGAATCACCTGGTCCCACTGCTTCATGGCTGCCGCGGGTGAATCGTCCAATCGGACGTCGACTGCCTTCAACGCTTCGGCCAGGGCGGTAGATCGAGCGGAGAGGTCGCCCCCACCGATGTCGCCGCTGCCGCTGATCACCAGCGTTCCGTAAACGTCGAACAACACGGTGTCGACCGGTCCCAGCGATCGAAGTCGCGGCGGTACGTCCGTCGGTTGCGGACTGAGCGGATGACTGTGCCGGCGAATGATCTCGCGCACGTTGCTGTTCATGGCTCGACTCGCACCGGGTGAAATCGTTCGGGCTTCAAGAATTCGTCCAAGATCCTCTTGCTGCCCGCCAATGGTCGCACGTCGCTGGTCATCGGTCGGGCAAGGATGTCTCGGTACAGATCGAGCAACCGTCGTCCGCAAGCGGCCAACGAGTAGTTCTGCCGAACGACCCGTTCGTTCACAGCGATCGTCTCCTGCGATGGCGTTGGGTCGTCCAAGACCTGAGCGATACGCGGATTCTGCGCCAGCGCCCGGTCCCGCCGCTCGCTGCTAGCGTCGACCGATTCGACCATTTCGTGCTGCAAAGCGGAAGACAGAGTGGCGAAGTCGACCCAGCCGTCGCGATTCAGTTCGTCGAAGACGTGACGAAATGCGGCGGGCGATGGAGCGGCACGCCCGAACCGAGACAACGTTGCGGCGTAGGCCTGATGAAACTCATGCTCCCACCGTGACGCGCCGATCCAATCCAGGGGGACAGCCAGTCGCGAGTCGAGTTCTTCCAGCCGCAATCCGGCCGCGACAAAGTCTGCGGTGATCTCAGGCAGATCCCTGCCCGCCAACGATTTTCCCGCCAACCACGATTCAAGGAACACCAACCCAAAGCCCTCGGCGACGCTGGTCGTCAGCATCCGATCGGCCGCCGAGACGATTTCGGCATAGCTCAAGCCGGAAACACAGCCCAACTCGAAGGTCATCGGCAGCCCCAACGAAGCGGCCTGGGACTTCCATCGTTGATACGAGGGGATTTCGGCGGGCGACGTGGGGGGCAACGTCAACCCGATATGGCCACGGTCGCGTGCCAGCGCCGACCATAACAACGCTTCGCCCAAATTCTTTCGCCGAATTCCACGGACCGGATACAGCAGCAACGGGCAATGCCTGGGGATTCCACATACACGCGACAGGTCCCGCCGCGCAGCCTGAGGCGACGGCAAGTCACCGATATCACCCACAGCGTTGGGCAGCACGTGCAATTGAGCGGGATCGATTCCCGCCGTCGATAGAACTCGTGCATCCCGCCGGTTCAAGACAGCGTAGTGAACGTGGGATGCCGTGGGATAGATTTCCGACATCGTCTCGTTCGGTGGCTTGCCGTCCCTGCCATCGGTCAGCCGCCGATAATTCTCCGGTCGAAAGTCTTCGGCGAAATCATGAAGATGCAGAAGCAGCCGCCACCCATCCTCCGCCAATCGGTAAAGGGCTGAAGGCAGCGTGGCGTTCTTGCCCAACGAATGATTGTGGACGTGGACCACGGTCGACTGCGGCGATCCTGCCAAATCGTACAAGGCGGATTGAACCAACCGGGCCAACTCGCCGCCATCGCGCCGTTGATCGTCATAATCCAAGCCGGCGATCGCTCGAACGTGATGCTCCGGAGTGGGAACATCCGCCAGTCGATCGGGCCAGCCGTCTTGACAGCCCCCGTGCAGGATGACGACCCGCAAAGCATCCGACTCGTCGCCGTGAAGCTGCAGAGCGCGCAGATGGTTCGCGATGACCTGAGTCACTCCCGCTCGTTTCAAATGGTGGTGAACGATGGCGATTAACATCGTTTTCCTGACATGCTTCAAATTCTCAGGCACGGAGATCCAGAGCCGGATCCCCACCGCCAATCCATCCGCGCTGCCGGTGCCTCACTTTATAGAATTCCGTTAGCCGTTCGGCTACCGGCCGAAAACCAACTCAATCGCCACGACCCGCGCAAAAAGTTCATCAGGGGTATTGCTTTTCCTCGGCAATGCTAGCACCATATATGCAGCTTATGCAGATTGCGCGGTTTCGCGAGCCGCTTTTGCTACTGATAAGGGGGACGAATGGTCTTCTATTTGGTCGTTGTTTTATGCTTGGTTGCGGTACCCTGTGTGGTGGTTGTCGGTACTTGGCTGAAGCACCTCAACTCGGCGACAGAGATCTGCGAGCGGATTGGGAAGTTGGGTACAGGTGATTCGGGCCACTTCTCTTTATCCGAATTAGGGGAATGTCGAACGTGCGAATTCCTCACGACGGATGGGCTTACTTTGAGGGGGTCGTATTTGCGCTGTCGGACTAGTGGTCGGATTGGTGTGGTGCTGTTCTGCCACGAGTTTGGCGGTGATCGGCACGTCGCCGCGCCTTACATGGCCGATTTGTTGGATCAGGGATTCGACGTTTTCGCTTTTGACTTTCGAAATCATGGTCAAAGCGATCGAATGGAAGATTACTCGCCTCGCACCTGGGTGACTCAATACGAGGTGTTTGATGTTCAAGCAGCGATCGCGTACCTCCGTTCGCTGGAGGACGCCGATCCCGAGGGCATCGCGATTATGGGGCTCAGCCGAGGGGGTTCGGCGGCCTTGAGTGCCGCCAGCCAAGCGGATGGAATTTGGGCGATGGTGACAGACGGTGCGTTCGTTTCTCGTTGGGTGACCACCGCCAACATCCGCCGCTTTATGCCTCAGTTCGTGAAACTGGCGCCGGTATTGACGCGGCTGCCTTGGTGGGTGCACGTGATCTATGGCAGCGTGGTCCATGATCTGGTGGCGCGCAAGGTCAAGCATCCTTGCCGCAACGTCGCCCGTGACGTGCTACGACTGCGTGTTCCTTTGCTGATGATCCATGGAGGTCGGGACAGCACGATTCCCGTGGAACTGGCCTATCGTCTTCACAAGAGGCTGCCACAGCGTACCCGTTTGTGGGTGGTTCCAAAGAGCAGTCACAATCGGTCGATACGGACCCAGCCGATTCGCTATCGGCGGCGAATCGGCCGGTTTCTGCGAAATCACGCGCCTGGTTTGGTCCGGAACGGCCGTTTGATGGCCACGGATGTTTCGCCATCGGCGGTCGAATACCGCAAGACGGCCGAGTCAGCACACACCTCCGCTTACGCATCGACCGCAGTTTCATGACCGGGGAATGGGCCCTGACGACGCTGGAAGAGTACTTCCTGTTAGAGGATCGGCCCTCTTACCCCTGGAGTTTCTTTTTGCGATTGGGGTTTCGCGGCCAAGCGAATCGATCAACGACCGAGCAGGCGTTAGCTCGTGCGGTTGTCCGGCATCCACTACTGCACGCCATCGTCAGACAGCGATCGCGAGGTTGGAGTTGGCTTGTGCAGGAAGACGCGCAGCCCGGGGTGGTTTGGAACACGAACGAGATCGACACTCAGGGCTTTACCGCAAAGTATCTGGACATCACGAAAGAGATCGGCGTTCGGTTGTATGTCGATGCCAAACCCGACAGATCGCAGATGGTTTTTCAGTTCCACCATGCCTGCTGTGACGGGCGAGGCGCGTGCAGCCTGGTCGACGATTGGTTGGTTGAATACGCGAGCGCGACGGGTGCCCAGCGGGACAACTCCGCACCACGGGACGATGACTTGGGCTTGCTTCGGCAACGAGGCCATTTTAAGGCCAACAATCGTCGAACGGCCAGCACGTGGACCGTGCTGATCGCCGGCGCCAGACGTGCCTGGCGTTTTCTTCGCCAAAAACCCTCGCCTCTGCTGGATTTCGAACCGGCGGGCAATACGGAGGCGACGCCGCCAAACTTTCCGGCCGTGCGGAATCTTCGCTTCCAGCCGTCGATGACCGATCAACTTCGGCAGGTGGCCAAGAGCCAGGGGGGAACCCTGAACGATTTGCTATGCCGCGATCTTCTGATGGCCCTGTGCCGTTTCCGGGACGAAGTTCGCTCGATATCAAGCGACGCTTGGCTACGGCTGGCCGTCCCCACCGACCTGCGAACTGCGGACCAGCAGCCCATGCCCGCAACCAATCAGTCCAGCATGGTCTTCGTGACTCGCCGCGAACACGAGTGCCGCGATGCGGGGCCATTGTTTCAGGGGATCCACCGCGAGTTGCAGCAAGTGAAAGACTGGGGGTTGGGAAGAACCTTTTTGCGGTCGCTACAAATCAGCCAGCGTCTGCCGGGTGGACTGGCGTCGCGAGTCCGCCAGAAGAAGTGCGGTGCCACTGCCGCGCTGACGAACGTCGGCCAGGTCTTCCGAGATTCTCGCTTGCCTCGCGTCGGAGATGAACTGATGGCGGGCAACCTGCAACTGGAAACAACCGACTTTGTGGCTCCCATCCGACCGCTGACCTGCGCATCGTTCGCTGCGTGTACCTATGCCGGCCGTCTGTCGATCTGCCTGCAGTACGATCGACTTGCGTTGAGCGAAGCCGCCGCCGATCAGCTCATGGAAATCTACCGGAAACAACTGTACAGCAACCTGAAAGAATCGAGCGACCGGGGAACCCAAACGTGACGAATATCGTGGTACTTGATGGACACACGCTGAACCCCGGCGACCTCTCCTGGGACGAGCTGACCGCCATGGGGTCCTGCCAGATTTATGATCGCACCCCGGTTGACCTGGTCGTTTCGCGAGCTTCGGGGGCTCAGATCGTCCTGACAAATAAGACCGTGCTGGGGCGGGACGCGCTGGAAAAATTGCCCGATTTGCGATACGTCGGCGTTCTGGCCACCGGCTATGACATGGTGGATATCCAAGCGGCTCAGGCGCGAGGCATCCCGGTCACGAATGTCCCCAGCTACGGCACGCGATCGGTCGCTCAGATGACCTTTGCCCTGCTGCTGGAATTGACCCAGCACGTCGGTCATCATGCAGACACGGTTCGCGACGGCCGTTGGACGACCAACCCGGACTTTTGCTATTGGGACCACCCGCTGATCGAACTCGATGGTCGGACCATGGGATTGGTCGGCTTGGGGCGCATCGGTCAAGCGACGGGTCATTTGGCGCGGGCCTTTGGCATGCGGGTGTTGGGCTACGATCCCCACGTCCGAACGGTCGAAGGCATCGAGTGGACCGAATTGGAACCGCTTCTGCGAAGCAGCGACGTGGTAAGCCTGCACTGCCCGTTGACCGAAAGCACTCAGCATCTGATCGACGCTGGGCGGCTGGCCCTGATGAAGTCCACTGCTTTTTTGCTGAACACCTCACGCGGCCCCTTGATTGACGAGGCTGCCTTGGCCCATACACTGGATAGTGGCCGGTTGGCAGGCGCTGCGCTGGATGTTCTGGCGATCGAACCACCGCCAGCGGACAATCCGCTGCTGCGGGCAAGAAACTGCCTGATCACCCCACATATCGCTTGGGCAACGCAAGCCGCCCGACAACGGCTGTTGGATGCCGCTGTGGCCAACGTCCGCGCTTTTTTGCACGGTCGCCACGAGAACGTGGTGAATCCTTGAACAGGATAGACGATGAATGCTTCGACTCGCATTTTGACATCTCGATGGGGTCCGGTCCTGACCGGTGGGGTAGTGGGGATCTTGGGACCCTTGCTCGTCTATTGGGGAAACCCGGGCAACATGGGATTCTGTGTGGCCTGTTTCACGCGGGACATCGCCGGTGCATTGGGACTGCATGGGGCGACCGGTGTTCGGTACATCCGCCCCGAGTTGATCGGGTTTGTGCTGGGCTCGATGATCGTGGCCCGGATGTTCGGCGAGTTTCGGCCACGAACCGGTTCAGCGCCGATCGTCCGTTTCGTTCTTGGCGTACTGGCCATGATCGGGGCTCTGGTTTTTTTGGGGTGTACGTGGCGAGTCTATTTGCGTCTGGCCGCCGGTGACCTGAACGCGTTGGTGGGTGTCGCGGGATTGATTGGCGGCATAAGCTTGGGCGTCATTTCGTTAAGAAGTGGGTTCAGCCTGGGCCGCAATCGTCCGGCCAATGTAACCGTCGGTTGGGTGATGCCGGTGATCGCCCTGTTGCTGCTGGCAGCGCTGATGTTTCCGATCTCGTTCGGACGTGACGCAGATGGCGCCCCGGTGGGACCGATCTTCTTCTCCGAGTCCGGGCCGGGCAGCCAGCATGCCAGAATTTGGATCGCATTATCCGCAGGTTTACTGATCGGCTGTATGGCTCAGCGCAGCCGTTTTTGCACCGTCGGCGCTGTGCGAGACGTGATTTTGATGCGAGATCTGCATTTGTTTTATGGAGTGATCGCATTGGTCGTTGCGGCCAGCGGCGCCGCGCTGGCGCTGGGTCAGTTCCATCTCGGTTGGGAAAACCAACCCATCGCCCATACCGATGGTTGGTGGAACTTTGGGGGCATGGTATTGGCGGGTTGGGCTTTTACGCTGGCGGGCGGGTGCCCCGGTCGCCAGTTGATCTTGGTGGGTGAAGGAGACGGCGACGCGGCGGTCTTTACGATGGGGATGTTATTGGGCGCGGCATTGGCCCATAATTTCTCGATCGCCAGCACGCCCGCCGGACCGGGCGCTTACGGCCCGGCTGCCGTCATCGCGGGCCTGGTGATTTGCGGATGGATCAGTGGAACCATGCGTGATCCGCCCGGATCGTAAGAAGCCCAAAAAGAATCGCCTCCGTAGGATGGCTCGCCGAGCTGTCAGACGGTCATGTTACTAGCCGGATTTACCAGAATCCGGAATAGGCTGCCGCGACCAAACGCGTACAAGCGGAAATGGATGCGATAATGCCAGAAGGGAAGGGTTGAAATGAACGTTGCAGTCGCCACTGGATTGACTGTTGAGGAACTGCTCGCCTTGCCGGAAACCGGGACGGATCGCGAGTTGATCCGTGGCCAGTTGAAGGAAAAACCGATGAAGTACCGGAATCGTTTTCACGCACGCGCGGTGACACGGATTGCGTATGCGTTGGAACGATGGCTCGAGCAAACCCCGATGCCTCGCGGTCAGGTTCACTCGGGCGAGGTCGGCTGTATCCTGCGGCGGGATCCGGACACGGTCGTCGGGATTGATGTGGCGTATTTTTCGGCCGAAGTAATGACCCGGCAAAGCGACGACACCACGCTGGTCGAGGGCTCGCCCGTGTTGGCAGTCGAAGTCCTGTCACCGTCGGATAATATGGAGGGGATTCGCGACAAGGTTCTTGAGTATCTGGCGGCGGGTGTCGCCTTGGTGTGGATTGTGGATCCGTATTTCCACACGATTACCGTTCACCGGTCCGGTGCCCGGCCGGAGATGTTCAACGACGAAGGGGGACTTTCTGGCGGGTCGGCGCTGCCCGGTCTCGAAATCGCCGTGATCGAGCTTTTTTGATCGCCGTCCGGGGATGAAGTCGATCGAGTAAGCACCCGGCCAAGAGTTTCTTATCAATTAAGGTAGCCTTGCATTGGGGCCGCACTGGGGTCGGGAGTCGTTTTCGGGCGACGGCAAACCACATGGAAAGCGCTTTGCCCGAAAACGACTCCCGACGTACGCCCGACATGGGCGTGAACTTGTGGGGTGCAAGTCCCCTGTACGAAAACGGGAATTGATCGGAGGACAGCATACCAAATGTAAACCGACCAAACAAGTACTAGGCGAGGGCAACTGCAGGAGGGTGACCAAATGTGGGGAGGAAGCCCGCGGATGTGTTGGTTAAGCGGCCAATTAGTCCTGGTCGCCGCATCCACGCCAAAGCTGCAAGGCTACGAACAGAAACGTCATACAGGCCGAGAGGGACCCTGAGGTGAGCTGCCCGGGGACAGCGAAACCGTTTCCCGACAGACCCCACGGTAGATGACGAGCTTGTGCAGCGAAAGTTCACGTCCTTATTCGGGGAGATCTGTGTGGCGTACCCGTGAGTAGGGCTTGCCCGAAAGGCGGGACGGCCGGGGGTAACTCCGAACCGTGCGCACAGAAGTCAGCAGCGGCCGTAGTACCTACCCCCCCAGTCCAATGGGGACGGGAAGGGCCAAACGATTCTTAACAAGGAAGAACCATCCATGACCTCGAACCGTCCGGCAAAAGAAAACCAACTCATCCGCTTTTGTGCTGCGGAGCCTTGTGCTAGTACCGCGCCGGAACTCCGGCTGGAGCAATCGGCTTCGGCGGCCGTGGAGAAGTCAGCCTTGAGCATGAACTCCGAGAACCTAATGGAAAAGATTGCCGACCAAGCCAACATGGAAACGGCTTGGCAGAACGTCCGGGCGAACCGCGGGGCTCCCGGCCCCGACGGGGTTACCCTGGACGAGTTCCCGGAAATCTTCCGACCGCAATGGCCGAAGATCCGGCGGCAACTCTTGGAAGGGACTTACCAACCGGGTCCGGCCCGGCGGAAGTCGATTCCCAAACCGGATGGCAGCGCGCGAAATCTCGGCATTCCAAACGTGATCGACCGCTTGATCCAACAAGCCATCCTGCAAGTCCTTACGCCGATCTTCGATCCCGGATTCTCGGAATCGAGCTTCGGCTTTCGACCGGGCCGCTCCGCCCACGGAGCAGCCAAACAGGTACAAGCCCACATCCGCGCCGGATTTCGTGAGTGCGTTGACATGGACCTGTCGAAATTCTTCGACCGGGTCCAGCACGACGTATTGATGGTGAGGGTGTCTCGAAGAGTCAGCGACAAACGTTTGCTGGCCCTGATCGGGCGGTATCTGCGGGCGGGGGTCATGGTCGACACCGAACTGCAGCCGTCGATCGAAGGCACGATGCAAGGCGGTCCGCTGTCGCCGTTACTGGCGAACATCCTCCTGGACGATTTCGACAAAGAGTTGGAATCGCGCGGTCTCCGCTTCGTGCGCTACGCGGACGACTTCCTCGTATTCACCCAGACGAAGGAGGCGGCCGGGCGTGTCTTCGCTTCGATCGAGCGTTACCTGACGCGAAAACTCAAGCTGGTCGTCAACCAGCAAAAGAGCCGCATTTGCAGCACTGACGGAGTCGAGTTTCTCGGCTTCGCCTTCCAGGGCTACGGCGGCCAGTTCCGCGTTGCCAGGAAGAACATCGACAAGTTCAAATCTCGTGTCCGCGAGATTACCGACCGCAATCGCGGCGTGTCGTATGCGCAGCGCTGCGTGGAGCTTCGTCGCTACTTCCAAGGCTGGGTAGGCTACTATCGCCTGGTACCCATCAAGAGCTTCTACAGCGACCTGGACAAGTGGGTTCGTCGCCGCATCCGGATGTGCATCTGGAAGCGTTGGAAGAACGGCCGCACTCGGGTCGCCAATCTCCGGAAGCTGGGCGTCAACGAGCATGAAGCCTATACCCACGGTATGAGCAGCAAGGGGCCTTGGGTGCTCTCCTCCAGTCAGCCAGTGCATCAAGCACTCTCGACGGCACTCTTGGAAGAACAAGGATTGCCCAGTCTGTTAGCGATCTGGACGAAACTTACTGCAAAGAGTCGAACCGCCTAGTGCGGACCCGCATGCTAGGTGGTGTGGGAGGGGCTCCGGGGCAACCCGGACCCCTATCCCGATCCTTGGTTCGCTGCGATGCTGGGCAGCCTTTCAGCCGTCTCATGAATCCAGTGCTTCAAATAGCGATCTAAGACCCAGTTCGCCGCGATACGGCTCCGCGTCGCGGACGCGCATCCAGTAGGTCGGAAACGTGTCCTTATCTTCGCGGCAACGTTTCAAGCATTTGGCCACTTCCTTTGACCGCACGAAGAAAACTTCGGGAAGGTTCTTTTCGCCAGGCCAACCCTTCAGCCAGACAAACGCGTACCACAGGTGTTTGTCGGATCGCTTTATTGCTGAATACGGTGTCTGCCACAGGTAAATTGGGCCTTCTTCCCTGTCGTTCCTTGTTGCCTGAGTGCCAGTCTTCACCTGGACGCGAAGAGCACGCCCACCCGTTTCGCGCGAGACGAATAGGTCAGACCCCGGGATGCCGCCACGAGGCATGGCAACGATGAGCCTGAAGCCGGAGAGATATGCGGCGATGTAGTGCTCCCCGCAGGCACCGGTAATCGCAGTCGACTTCCTGGTCATCGAGGACTTCCTTTTGGGCTTGAGTGTTGATTCAGCGCAAGTCCCGCCAGAGCGTCGCGGCAGGGAACGATGCCGATCAGCGGGCGGAAATGGCGCGAGTGATCTTGATTTCAGGAAAAAACCGGAACGCCATTTCCGCCCCGTTGCATCGGTTTGTATTTGCTTCCTTATGAGTGAATCATCCATCATTGTGAATCGCACGTTTTTCGTGACGTGCCACTGACACGATTCCAGAGAGATATCCCGCCACTTGATTCAGGCCAACATTAAATAGGTCTCGGGTAGATGCGTCTTCCGGCGGATTCATATACGCAATTCGGTGGTAAGCGAGCGCAGACACCCACGACTTTATATCGGAATTCACGAAAGACGCGTACAAGTCGTGAGCGAACTTGTTCCTGATCTTGCCGATAAGTTTGAGGTCATTGCGTACGTTCGCACCGATGAGTCCCAAGCAGTAGGCCAAACGGGTCTTGCCACCGTAGGTACCAAGCGACTGATCGGGGCGAAGCATTGCTTCGATCTCTTTTTCATCATCGACGAGGAAAGTCTTGATTATGTGTTCCAATTGTGTATCGAGAAACGCCACGCCAACGATTACCATTGCGCGATCGTTTGTTTCATCGCGAAACAGACGCGCGAATTCCACCATTGCCTCTTGGAGCGCAAAGTGACGCTCAAGGTCTTTGCCTTCAATCAGCACAGGGGTGAATTTTTGGTCGCGGTTGTTCACTTCGGAGTCTGGTTCTGTTTTGGGAATAACGACGCGATTCAACCGGCGGCGGCCAAAACGGCTTGCCATCAGGACCGACCGGATTCTCCGCTCGGTTGCAATCGATTGTTATTTGCCATTTTCGATTCTGGCTATTCGCGACAATCCGGGCGGTACGTTCAACACCCAGCCCGTGATCTTCCCGCAAAGCAGGACCAGCGAAATTAACGCTGGTGTGCTGACACTCGCCCCAAAGGCTGCCGAAATCGAAAGACCAATCAGCGCACAAAAGGGGGCACTGCAACAGAAGGGTGCCACCCACTTAGGCAGAGTAGGAGGATTCATAACTAACCTCCTACACTTTGGCTTTTTCGATAAACTCTTTGGTTTGCTTTTCAGCGGCTTCGAACAAGCCGGGCACATGGTCCAGCAAGTAGACCCGCTGCTCGCCGCTCCATTCCTCGTACGGCGTCGTGGTCACTTCGTAATCTGTGTACGGATTGTTGGGATTGAACACGTGTGATTCGACACAAATCCTACGCTTACCATTCCATTTCTTCCACACCAGGCATTCGAAATTCTCTGGGCGGTAATCATCGCTGGCGAATATGTGCGACACAGGACATGGGATCGGTAGGGCCTTGAGACACTCCGAGATTTCGTTCCATTTCGCATCGAGCCGTTGGTAGGCTTCGGACAACTCAGAACGTAATGCTTCAACGGGCGCAGACAACTTGCGCAAATCAAGATCGACCATTTCGGCCTCCTTTCGCCCCAGTTTGGGCGGATGTGCCCCATTTCGGGGTCCAGTTTTATGTCCGCAATCCGTCAGGAAAGCGGTCGTACAACTCGCACGTCGTCATATAACCGAGATCGGGGAGTCAAGCTCTCGTTAGGCAAATAACTTCAATAATTTAACCCGTTGATAATGTGATATCTGCGGGATTATCAGCGGTTCGGTAAATCTTAGCACCAGATACGCACCTGGATTCGGGGGCACAAACTGGTGAGAAAAGCCACACGGCTGTATTTGGCAGACTCTGACGCTGCCGTCTATAGCCAGAATGGGTGACTTGTGTCTTCGCAAAGGTTGGTATCGGCTGTGTCGTGTTGGCTGGCTTCCAGGGGCAATTGCAGGTCAGGAGTTATATCTATCTTGATGTCTCTATTTTGCGCAACGCCTCCATTCCAACCTCCGGTTCAGGATCCGGGAGTGCATCAGGAAACCAGAGGCCGGAAGACGGATAAAAAACCTCCGCACCATTAACCCCCGATTTGTCATTCAGCAGGTCGCCGCCGAGTTGCTCGGCTAGGACTTCGGCATCCTGAGCACCGACTTGGAATGCGAGCAGGCTGCCGACGTTGCCGAATACGGCGGCCAGCGTGGCCTCGTCCAGCTTGGCCAAGTACTGGTTGGCGACGGTGAGCGTCAGGCGGTACTTTTTCATGGGGCCTCGCTGAACCATGTGCCAAGGAGCCGGTCTCAAACGATCGAAAGACAACGCAGGCACAACAGATGAAATTCATTGAGAATGAAATCGAGCCCGGCCACCACATCGGTCAACCACGAGTTTCTTTTGGCGAAAGCACGTCAACCCGGTATCGTCATCTGCTGGCCTCCCTGAATCTGCTGGAAACCCAAATCATGAATCCCCAAAGCGGTGCCCCGCTATTTTGACTTTCGTGCGTTCGATGCTCCGCTCGCGGCGAGTCGCTGAATCAGGCCGGCATGCCACCGTGTTCTCGTTGTTCTTGCTGGGCGAACAAATGGCCGATGGGAATGTCGGTTGGTGGGTTGCCAGCGGGACGGAGAAGATGCAGAATATCGGCAGAGCCGGGCGGACGGGAATTCGCGAAAACGGGGCACCGAAAAGCGTGGCAGGGATGGTGGTGCGGTAAACGGTTTGTGGACAAAGACTTGCGACGCGAAAGCGATGCGGTTGCAACGGCTTGCGAGAGTGGCGGAATTGGCAGACGCGCTGGACTTAGGATCCAGTCCCGCAAGGGGTGCAGGTTCAAATCCTGTCTCTCGCACTTGAACGGAAAAACGGAATTCGATCCCTAAAAGGCGGTAAGAAGTCTGGCCCTGGAGACCTGCGGTCGGCGGTTTCGGCGGGGTCAGAGACCCGCGCCGAACAGGTGGCGGTTCCGGCGGGGTTAGAGACCCGCGCCGAACCGTGGCGGGGGCAGAGACCTGCGCCGAACCGTGGCGGGGTCAGAGACCCGCGCCGAACAGGTTTGTTACCGCCTGTGAGAGGCCGTAAAAAACCGCCGGACGGCTCGGAGAGCCATCCTACGTGGGCGGTTTCGTTATGGGCTCTAACACGAAATGATGGTGAGATGATTAAGCGCGGGTGGGCGGCGATTGGGCTGGTCGCCGGGTTGATGCTGACGCCGACGGTGGCCGTGAGCCAAGTCGTGCGGTTGGAGTATGCGCCGAGCCCGGCGGATAACCCGCTGCGGGGGTTGGTGCCGTACGCACGGCCCGTGGCCGGGCGGTTTCCGCACAGCATGGAGTTTCAGTATCTGCCGTTGTCCAGACTGGTGACGGGACGTGACGAGTACGATTTCCAGGCGCTGGAAGATCTGTTGGACGACGTGGCCAGTCGCGGGAATCAAACCGTATTTCGCGTCATGCTCGAGTATCCCGGGCGGAAGAATCTGATCCCGGCCTTTCTGATCGAGGCGGGCTTGACGGTGCATCGATACGACAACACCAATACCGCGCCCTTCCCCCCGAAGCCGGTCGAGACGCCCGACTATGAAGACCCTTTGCTGCGCAGCACGCTTCAGGGGTTCATCCGTGAACTGGGACGACGTTACGATGGTGATCCACGGATCGGTTACATTACGGCTGGCTTGTTGGGGACTTGGGGCGAATGGCACACCCACCCTCGCTTGGATCTGTGGGCCAGCAAGGAGGTTCAGCGCGAGGTGCTGGACGCCTATCAGCAGAGTTTTCGGAAGACCCCGGTGCTGCTGCGGTATCCGGCGGGTGAAGACAATCGTCATTATGCGTCGACGGTCGATCGTCCGTTCGGGTACCATGACGACTCATTCGCCTACGCCACGTTGCACACGGGCCGCCGTTCGGACGCTTGGTTTTTTCAGTCGCTGATGAAGACGGCTGGCGCCCTGGATGCTTGGAAACGGTTTCCGATCGGCGGGGAGATCCGGCCGGAGGTTTGGGGTTGTTGCTTTGATGATCCTCCTTGTACGCCGGATGGCCAATCGTTTGAACAGTGCCGCGAGGCGACTCATGTGACCTGGCTGATGGATACCGGGATGTTCCGACGGCAGGCGTCCCCCGAGCGAATGGAGCGGGCGTTGGACCAGGTTCGCCGCATGGGGTACGAGTTTCACGTCCGAACGGCCGATGCCCGGGTTCGAGAAGACGAGGTGCGGCTGGTCTTGGAGGTGGAAAACACGGGGATCGCACCGTTTTATCATCCGGGGTGGGCCATCGAGTTGGGGGCACTCGATGCTTCCGGCCAAGTCTTGGCTCGCTGGCCCACCGATTGGTCGCTCTTGGACATGCTGCCCGGTCATCAGCCGGCCATCTGGGATGTGACGGTGGCTCGCAAGCAGATCCCGGCCGAAACGGTCGAGCTGGGGATGCGCGTCGTGAGTCCGCTGGTCGGCGGCAAGCCGTTGCGCTTCGCGAATCGCGAACAGGATCGACGGGCGCCCGGCTGGCTATCGCTGGTTTCGATCACCGTCGAGTGATTTCGGATTCCTTGACGGGGCCAAGGTATGGTATCCACGGATGTTTGGGATGTGATCGTCGTCGGCGCTGGTGCGGCGGGTCTGTTCGCAGCGACGGCGGCGGCCCAACGAGGTCGCCGCACGTTATTGCTGGAGAAGAACACGCGAGCCGGGATCAAAATCCTGATGTCGGGTGGGACGCGATGCAACGTGACACAGGCCACGGACGTACGGGGGATTGTCAAGGCGTTTGGGCGACAAGGTCCGTTCTTACACTCGGCTCTGGCCCGACTGTCGCCGGACGCCGTCGTGCGTTTGTTGGCCGAGCAGGGGATTGCCACCAAAGTAGAAGAGACGGGTAAGATCTTTCCGGCCAGCGATAGGGCCAGCGACGTGTTGGAGGCCCTGCTGGCTCGATTGCATTCCAGCGGCGCGGCGCTAGCGCTGAACGAATCGGTCAAGGAAATCGTGTCCGACGAGGGCTTGTTTCGATTGACGACCTCGCGGGGGGGTCGGCAGACGCGGCAGGTGATTATCACCACCGGCGGCATGTCGTATCCCGGATGTGGAACCTGTGGCGATGGCTATCGATGGTTGCAGACGTTGGGCCACACCATCCAACCGCCTCGACCTGCGTTGACGCCCATCACGACGCATGAATCCTGGGTACGCCAGCTTCGCGGCATCACCCTGCCGGACGTAGATCTGATGGTCCTGCCAAAGGATGCGCTCACGGCGACTGCGGGCAAAGCTCGGCGACGAGCCGCGTTGGCGAGCGACCGCGGATCGATGTTGTTGGCCCATTTCGGGCTGACGGGCCCGGTGGTCTTGAACGTCAGCCGCGTGGTCAGTGGGCATCCGCAGCCGGCCCAGTTATGTGTGGTTTGCGATCTGCTGCCGGAAGAAAGCGAGGCGCAATGCGAGCAGTGGCTGGATACTCTTTGCCACCGCGAGGGCAAGATGCAGCTTGTGTCGCTGTTGGCTCGGCGTCTTCCCCGCCGCATCGCGGAAGTACTGCTGGCCCAGACCGGGATGCCCGATGACCGTCGTGGCGCCGAGTGCCGTCGTGCCGAGCGTCAGCGATTGGTCACCGCTATGAAATCCACCGTGATCCCTGTCGCAGGAACGATGGGATTTAAGAAGGCTGAGGTAACCGCTGGTGGCGTCAATTTGGACGAAGTCGATTCACGGAACATGCAGAGCAAGCTGGTCCCCGGCTTGTTCTTGGCCGGTGAGGTGCTCGATCTGGACGGTCCCATCGGCGGCTACAACTTTCAGGCCGCGTTCAGCACGGGTTTATTGGCGGGCAGCAGCACTTAGGACCTGGTCGACAATGACTTGTTGAGCAGGTGTCCTTCGGTCGCCGTTTTCGGCGGCGTCGGAGACTCACCATGCGGTATGGCTGTCAATGCTGACTTCCGCTTGCATCGCGGCCCAAGTTTGCTGGATATGTTCGCGCTCGGTGGGTTCGGCGCCGATGGCGATGCGAGCCATCCAGCGATCGTCTAGCAGGGCGGGGGTCAGGTAGGTGAAACCGGATCGATTCAGGCGGTCCACCCATCCCAACGTGTGCCGGTCCAATTGCTCGCCCGAAAAGCTCGGCGGTTCGTGGCGGACGCAGACGGTCTGCAATGCAACAGGGGCCAGAACTCGCCAGCCGTCGGTGGCACGCACCTGGTCGGCCAGCCATCGAGCGTTTTCCATGTCGCGTCGCAGACGGGCTTGCAGACCGGATACGCCCTGTTCGCGGATCAGGAACCAGAGCTTCAACGCGCGAAAACGGCGGCCCAGCGGCAACCCCCAGTCGCGATAGTTCTTTACTTGACCGTCGGCCGATGACTGCAAATAGCTGGGATTGGTCGACATGACTCGGACCAGATGCTCCGGGTCGCGAGCGTAGTAGACCGAACAATCGAAGGCCGCACCCAGCCACTTATGCGGATTGATCACCAGGGAATCGGCGTTCTCGATCCCTTCCCACATCCAGCGGCATTCGGGCAAGATCATGGCCGATCCGGCCATGGCGGCATCGACGTGCAACCACAGGCCATGGCGTCGGGCGATGGCAGCGATCGCCTTGACCGGGTCGATGGCCGTCGTGGTGGTCGTGCCGGTGGTGGCCACCACGGCACATGGTATCTTTCCCTCGGCGACGTCCGATCGGATCGCGGCCTCCAGACTGTCGGGACTCATCGCAAAGCTGGCATCATGGGGCACGCGGTGGATGTTGCGACGTCCGAACCCGGCCAGCAAGGCGGCTTTTTCGACCGAACTGTGGCTGTGAGCCGAAACGTAAACGACCAGTGGCTTGGCTTCGGCCTGCAAACCGCCTTGAGCGAGTCCGAAATCGGTGCTGCGTTCGCGGGCCGACAACAGGGCGACCAGCGTGCTGGTCGAAGCGGTATCCTGGATCACGCCGCTCCACGCATCCGACAGGTCGACCATCTGTCGCAGCCAATCGGTCATCACCTCTTCCACTTCAGTCAGTGCCGGACTGGACTGCCAGGCCAGCCCGATCACTCCCAGCCCGGTGCTGAGAAAATCGCCCAGGACGCTGGCCAGGCTGGCGTTGGCCGGGAAATAGCCGAAGAAGCGCGGGTGTTGCCACAACGACAGACCCGGTAAGACAACGCGGTCCAAATCCGCCAGAATCGCTTCGAACGACTCGGATTGCTGCGGCGGCGATACCGGCAGCAGACTCTTGATCTGGCCCGGCGATGCGGGCGACATCACCGGCAGATCTGCGATTCGTTGGCGATAGTCAGCGATCCAGTCGACGACCGCATGACCGTATTCTCGAAATTCTTCGGGGCTCATCAGGATGGGGCTCTCGTTTCGATGTTCGGCAGGCTGTACGCACTGGCGACGGTGGACAACCAGTCACGATAAGCGGCCGCATTCGGTCTCGCAAGGACAGGAACAACCTTTGCGTCTGACTGGGATCGACGCGTTGTTGCTCGACGGCGACAACCACGGTTACCCTCGCCGTTGACGCATCCGTCGGCTGTAATCCTCCAGGATACGGCGTTCCCGATTCGTCAAGCTATCGATACCCTCGCGGCTGACCTTTTCCAGAATCCGATCCGCCTCTTCGTCCTGCCGTTGCATTTTCTGGTCGGGGTCGTGCACGCGAAGGCGCGGACCGCGACGCACGGTCGGCCATCCGCCCGCGTCTCGCAGCCGACCGGGCGTCCAACGGGCCAGGTTCCAACCCAACCAGTAGTAACCGCTGGCGAACAGGATTCCGACCAGATGGACATCAAACGCGATGTTCTGTTCGCTACGGCTGTGACCGATGAATCCCAGAGCGTCGCCCGCGATCATCAACACCCCCAACACCCAGGCCGGAACGGGCAGGACGAAGAACAGCAGGATCGTCCGCTTCGGAAAGCAGTAGACGAACATCAGGATCACAGCCGCCACGCCGCCCGAAGCGCCGATCACCGAAGCGTTCGCGACGTCCATCAAATTCAAACGCACGCACCAGACCACCGAGCCCAGAACGACCGCCGTCAGGTAGAACCGCAAGAATTCCGCTCGTCCCAAACGCCACTCGACGTCCCGGCCGAAGATGAACAGCCCGAACATGTTCCAGAAAATGTGCCCGATATCCAACGGGTTATGCACGAACCCGTAGGTCAACAACTTCCACCACAACCAGGGCTTCCACAGATCCTGCGGCGTCACGGCCAACCATTGAACGAGCCGATCCTCACCGACAAACACGTTCAGAATGTAAATCGCCGCGTTCAAGATCACCAGATTGGTGACCATCATCCGCGCGCCTCCGCTCGGCGAATGCGGTTGGTAGGAATCCTGAGTGTAATCGCGATCGTACAATCCCATGCTACTTCCCCAAAATGTTCGGCCGCATCATGCGCTGCCTGAATCCGCGTCAGATCGAACTTCCGCCAACCTCACTTCCGCAGACCTCCAAGGAACTGGTTGCCCCCGTATCGGCGGAAACGATGGCACAGGCCTCGTCCGTTTCCCAGATCACCACGCGCACCGCTCGGACGGCTGAATCGGCCAGCAGTTCAGGACAGACGACTTCCAACAAGTACCGAGCCATGTTCTCGGCGGTCGGATTGTACGGCAGCAGGAAGTACTTGCACGGCTGGACCATCTTCGCCGCAGCGATCCCGTTCTGGTCTTCCCGATTCAGCACGAACCCGTGATCCCAATGCTCGTCGATCCAGCCCTTGAAACGCTGCTTCAGGATCGCAAAATCGATGATTCGCCCGATCTGATCCGTCTCTTGACCCTCGACAAAGAATTCCGCCGTATAGTTATGACCATGGAAGAATTCACATTTTCCGCCATGCCCCAGCAGGCGGTGCCCGGCGCAAAATTTGATCCGCCGCATGATGGTCAAGTTCATCGAGTACTGTCTCCGTGCAGTTTAGGGTTATCGCGGTGGCGATTTTGATCGCGTTGCGTCTTCTTTTCCAGATTTCGCTCGAACGCCTCGGTCAGATCCACCCCCGTCTGATTGGCGATACAGATCAAAACGAATAAAATGTCCGCCAATTCATCCGCCAAATTGTAAGCCTCGTCGGACGTTTTGAAACTCTGATCCCCATAAGTGCGTGAAAAAATCCGGGCCAATTCGCCGACTTCTTCCATCAACTGGGCCAGATTGGTCATCTCGGAGAAGTAGCGGACCCCGACATCCGAGATCCAACGATCAACCCGTTGTTGGGCTTCGTGCAATTCCATCATCGCCACCCGGTCATGGGCGCCGTGCGTCCGGTACGTAACATGATCATGGGCGCCCTTGGGTTTTGAGCCGCTTGTGAGGAAGTCAATCCTTCAGAATAGCGGTCCATGGAAGTTCGTCAAGCCGCACCGAGTTTTTGGTCGGCGGGGCGTAGGAAGGGGGGCGGATAAGCGTCTCGCAGGCTGCGCCACTCGCTCGACACTGGGCAGTTCATCGACGCGAATTCATTTGCCGATCCGAGCCACGTCGATCGGCATGCTTGCATTTTGCGATGGATTTGGCATGATGAGTAGAACGAAATCCGCCTGCACTGGACACTTCGTTCCGCGTTGGCGGGGATCTGTCGTTTGGAAATGGGACATCCGTCATAACAATAAAGTGGAGTATTCACGATGAGTGGATTGGATCGCCGAGGGTTTTTGGCAGCGACGGCCGGAGCCGCCGCTTACATGACAAGTCGTCCGTCGACGGCGCGGGCCGCCGCATCGGAAGTAGCTGCGCCGCCGGAGGTCCAGTTGGCGGGCACGGACATCAAGATGTCGCGCGTAGGACTGGGGACCGGGATGACTGGCGGCAATCGGCAAAGCGACCATACTCGGATGGGTTTCGAAAAGCTGGTCGGCTTGATACGCCACGGTTACGATCGAGGCGTCACGTTTTGGGATCTGGCCGATCTCTATGGCTCGCACTTGTACTGCCGAGAAGCGTTGCGCAGCATCCCGCGTGAAAAAGTGGCCATCATGACCAAGGTATGGTGGCGGTACGATGGTCCGGTCGAACCGGTAGCTCCGCCGTACACCAAGAAGATCGCGCACACGACGATCGAACGGTTCCGGCATGAATTGAACACGGACTATATCGACATGGTGCTGCTGCATTGCCTGACCACGCCCCTGTGGACGAAGCAGTTGCAGCCTTACATGGACGCTTTGTCCGAGGCGAAAGACAAGGGGCACATCAAGTCGGTGGGCGTATCGTGCCACAACTTCCAGGCCATGGAAGTGGCAGCCGAATGCCCGTGGGTCGACATCCTGCTGGCTCGGATCAATCCTCGCGGCGCCAAGATGGACGGCCCGGTCGATGACGTGGTGCGCGTGCTGCGGAAGACGAAGGAAAACGGCAAGGCAGTGATCGGCATGAAGATCTACGGCGAAGGCACGTTGACTGACAAAGACGAATGTATCCGCTTCGCCCAGGAACTGGGCATGTTGGATGCGATCACTGTCGGCGCGATGAACGCCCAGCAGATCGATGAAACGCTGACCTTGATGGCCAAGTATCCAGCCGCACCGATGATCGCCTGAGGCGATCGGTTCGTACATCATTCGCGTTGAACGCAAGGGAGCAGCCGATGAGACCTCATCGCAACCTCAGGGCATTGGCCGGTGTGATCGCTGCATGGATGACCGTCGGTCCGGGCGTCTGGATCGACGGGAATCGCAGCCAGGCGGCCGAAACGTTGGGCGAAATCGAACGTTTGGATCCGGCCATGGATCAACTGCTGGACCAGGATGCTCGGATCGAGATTCTGGCCCGGGGATTCACGTGGACCGAAGGCCCCGTCTGGGTGCCCGAGGACGAAGGAGGCTACCTGCTGTTCTCGGACATTCCCCGAAACGCTGTCTTCCAGTGGCGGGAAGGACAGGGTGTCCAGTTGTTTTTGCAACCGTCGGGATACACGGGCCGCGCGTTCTACGGTCTGGAACCGGGCAGCAACGGGCTGGTGTTGGATCCGCAAGGTCGGCTTGTGTTGTGCGAACACGGGGATCGCCGTATCGCGGTGCTGACCGAAGACGGCGGCAAACGGACTCTGGTGGACAACTACCGGGGCAAACGGCTCAACAGCCCCAACGATGCCGTGTACATGTCCAACGGCGATCTGTACTTCACCGACCCGCCGTACGGTCTGCCTCGCGGCTGGGACGACCCGCGACGCGAGTTGGACTTTTGCGGCGTTTACCGATTGAGTCGCGACGGAGAACTGACGCTGCTGACGGACCAGTTGCCGCGGCCCAACGGCATCGCATTGTCACCGGACGAGAAGACGCTGTACGTCGCCCAATCCGATCCGAAAGCCGCGATTTGGATGGCTTATCCCGTCCGGGAAGATGGTTCGTTGGGCGACGGACGCGTGCTGTTCGACGCCACCGGGTGGGTCGGCAAGCGGCCCGGTCTGCCCGACGGGTTGGCCGTCGACCAGCAGGGAAATCTTTGGGCTACCGGCCCCGGCGGCGTCCTGATCCTGTCGCCCGAAGGGCGGTTGCTCGGTCGATTGAACACCGGCCAACGAACGTCGAATTGCACGTTCGGCGAAGATGGTAAGACGCTGTTCATCACGGCCGATTCGTACCTTTGCCGCATTCGTACTCGAGCGACGGGCCTCGGGTTCTAGTACGGTCCCCCCACACGGAATCATGGCCAGCGAATGACATCGATCCCGCTGCATTGGCAGATCCTCGCCGGCATGCTGCTGGGCGCTGCGGCCGGGCTGATGCTCAGTGCCACCGTCAGTCAGCGTCAATCGAGCCTGCCCGAGGAGCGGTTGCCTGCGGGGGTTCGCGCCGTTGAATTCTTCGACTCGACCAACCGCATCGAGATTCGGCAGGTCGCCCGGGATGACAGCGTCCGCCGATGGGTGGTCGATCCGACGGGACGCGAGCCGCAATCATTCACTTCGTTGGAATCGCTGCGCCAGGTCGAACCGCAACGCTTCGAAGACTTCCAGCGCTACGGCCGCTCGTGGGCGCGATGGTTGGGGGATGGCTCCCGGCGACTGGGCGGTCTGTTCCTCCGCATGCTGCAGATGGTGGCCGTACCCTTGATCGTCACCTCCTTGGTCACGGGCGTGCTGGGTCTGGATCGAGTGGAACAGCTCGGACACATGTTCGTGGGCACGCTGACGTACTTTATCCTCACGACCTTGCTGGCCATTCTGGTCGGTCTGCTGATGGTCAACCTGATCCAACCCGGAATACACGGCGGGCAGCAGATCGTTCACGACGGCGAAGCGACGTCCACGGCTGCGAATCTGGCCGAAACACTGCTAACGCAACTGGAAGCGATGATCCCGACCAACCCGTTCGCCGCGCTGGCCGAAGGTCACTTCCTTTCGATCATCTCTTTCAGCCTGCTGTTCGGCATCTTTACGTTGCTGGTCGGAGGACGCTCGGTCGAGGTGCTGCGACCGTTTTTCGAAGCGGCGTTGGCAGTGCTGATGAGCATGACCATGGCCATCATTCGGCTGTGCCCGTTGGGCGTGTTGTTCCTGATGCTGTACGTGACCGCCACCCAAGGCTGGGAAGTGTTTCGATCGCTAGCCTGGTACATGACCACCGTGTTGGCCGCCCTGGGCGTGCATGCCCTTGTCGTCCTGCCCGCGATCGTCTGGTTCGTTGCCCGCCGGAGCCCCGGCAAATTCGCTCGAGCGATGAGTCCCGCGTTGCTTACCGCGTTCAGTTCCGCTTCCAGCAACAGCGCCTTGCCGTTGACGTTGGCCAACGCCCAGCAGCGGGCCGGGATCAGCCATCGAGTCGGTTCGTTCGTGCTGCCGCTGGGTGCGACTATCAATATGGACGGTACCGCGATCTACCAGGCCGTGGCAGTTGTCTACATCGGCCAATTGCACCACGGATTCAGCCTGCCGCTGTCTCAGCAGATCATCGTGCTGTTCACCACGTTGCTCGCCAGTATCGGAACCGCTGGAATCCCCCACGCGGGACTGGTGATGATGGTCATCATCCTACAATCGGTTGGGCTGCCGATCGAGCTGCAGGGCCTGATCCTGGCCGTCGATCGCGTGTTGGACATGTGTCGCACCAGCATCAACGTTTGGAGCGATGCTTGTGGCTGTGCGGTGATCGAACGGTTCCAGCCGGTCAAGCTGCCGTCGACGGCCCAGCCGTAAGCGTCGTCAACCGTTTGGGAAACCATCGAATCGAACGAAAGGATCATCTTGTTTGCTTTGCGAGTGCTGTTACTGGCGATCGGCGGTGGATTGGCTGCCACCCTGGTTTGGCTGGTGCTGAACGGGATGCCCGGCCAAGGGCAGCCCGGTCGACTGCAGCAGCACCCGTGGCCCATCTCCAGCTTGCCCGTCTGTGCCCTGTTGGGCGCCGCCTTAGGCGCATTGCAGGGCGCGGTTTATCCGCTGCAACGTCGGGAAAGGAATCTGGCCGATACCGCCGATCGATTGCGGCTGCGATTCACCCCGACCGTCGTCCCGGAGGATTTGGGCGATCCGATCCCGCTGCGCGTTTTGGCGAACTGGTCGGTGGCCGAAAACCGGCTGTACGGCCGGTTCGAAGGGATTGACGTGCAGATGATCGACCTGACCACCTCGCGTCGCACCGCTGCAGAACCGGGCAATCGGTCCGCGTATTCCACCAGCCACACGCTGGTCATCTTTCCCGTACCTCAAGGCGCTTGGCCCTTGTTCGAGATCCATCCACGCGGCATGGCGACCTGGACGTGGAGCTTGCTGGGGTGCCGAGGCGCCGGCTTTCGCTTCCGCGACCCGGACGGCACGTTGGATCTGGATCGAACCGCCTTGATTCGATTCAACCGTCGCTATCAAGTCTTCGTGGGGTTGGCCGAACGGATCGCCGAGCTGGCAGGTCTGGCTCTGGGGATGAGAATCGGCAGTGAACCGCTAGAGCGAGTCGAGTTGGCCGAGCGGTTCACCATGCACACGCTTCGCCGCTTCGCCGAAACTCGCGGCTGGACCGTCGAATCGTGTGGGACTCATGTCGCCTTCTGGCAGCAAGGGCAGATCGTCCCCGCCGAGAAGCGCGAGGCATTCTTGCAGGAAGCGGTCGAACTATACCGAGCCTTGGCCGCTCCCGCGCGAGACGCCGCGGATGCGAACTTGGAGATCGAACCACCCTGTTTCGACCGAAACATGCTCGGCCGCCGATTATCCGGAATGATCGCCGGCGCATTGATCGGTATCATCGTGGCCGTCTCGATCGGCGTACCCCTGTTGCTGACCGTCCCCGAAGACATCTCCCGCAAACTCTTTTTCGCCTGGCCCCTGGTCGGCTTCGCCTTCATGGCCCTCGGCGCCTACTGCGGCTCGCGTCTGACAGCCCCCAACCATCGAAGTCCCTGAACACCGGCAAGGAAATCGGCCTACTTCGAGGACGACGCAAGCCGGCGAAGGCGTAACGCTACGCATCATGCGCCGGATGGCTATGAAAAGATGGGTGGGGCTATTGAAAGATGGGTGGCACTTTTTGATTCATTATCGTTGTACCTGGCACGCGAAAAGGTGACAGGCCACCAAATAAAGGCCGTCATTGCGACCGCGCGGCCGTCCCAAAAGGGCCACCGACGACCAGAAATCCCCCCAAGCTTGCTAGTGTCTCCAAATTTGGTGCCTGTCACCTTTCCCCGCACCGCTGACAACGTTGATTCAATCTTGATTGGAATCAGACCTATTCCGCGTTCGGATTCCTGGAGTTTTGCTCAGCGACGGGAGGATTGAAAATCGAGTCGAAGTGGGGTAGAATTGTTCCAGGGTCAGGTAAGACCACACTGTTTGATCGTCAAGGAATCCGCGTACCACCTATGGAGAATTTCTGGTTAGCCTTGTCGAGTAACATCCAAGGCGGCTTCATGCCTTTGGATGTAATATCCTGAGTCAATTGGACGATCTGTTCGGAGAGGAACATGCCGAGAGTTTTTCGTGTCATGAAAAAGGACGCTGATGACCTGCCGACAGTCAGCCCGACGAGCCTGGGGGTCCGGCCTGGAAAGGACGGCGATCTTGACGCGCAGAACAACGTGCTTGTGAATGGCAAGGGGATGTCCGTGGCGCCCAACTGGAGAGAAATCAATATCCACCGCATCCCCAAGCGGTTGAGTAGACGAAACATGACCACGAATTCCGAACCGCTGACGATGAACTCGA
>SKKK01000253.1 GCA_007121535.1 Planctomycetaceae bacterium
AGCCGCCGGTTCTCGACGCCACCGGCGGCTAGCGCCGTGCCGCTCAACTACCGGCGGCTAGCGCCGTGCCGCTCACTCATCGCGACCCAAAGATTTCGCCTGGACAAACGCACTAGCGTCAGAAGGCGATGCCGGCTCGCAGCAGGACGGTATCGTTCGGACGGAACGTCTCGGGCTCGCTGGCGAAGCGGATCTCGCGGGAGAAGACGTAGCCGACTTCGAAGTGAATCCCGGCGCCTCCGTGCATCTTCCGTTCCCAACCCAACGCGATGCGCCAATCCAGCAGCCCCAGTTTGTCGCGACTGCCGTCCGGCTGAACGATGGTCCAGTCATTGCCGCCGAATCCACCCGCGAGATACACCCAGTGCTCGAAGCCCAGCCCTCGGGCCGTGCGACGAGCGATCTTGGCGCGAGGAAAGATCAAATCCAGACTCAGGTCCGGATTCGGATTGAAGATCAAACCTGCGGCGGGAATCCACCGGTTGGACATCCGATTGGTATAGACGGTTCCCAAGACCAACTGCAATCGATCGGGGAACCAATCGTACCGCAACAAGGCGCGTCCGGTCAGTCGAAACGAGTCATCCCAACCGTCCTGAAAATCGCTGTACCAGCCGGGTGCAATCGCCAAGATCCCGGTGCTTCGCGGGCCAAACTTGGGCAGCCACATCAAGTCCAGCCACAGGCCATACAGTTCCGAGGGCAAGGCCACATAGGCGGGTTGATCGACGAAATCGATCGAAAGGGTCGGTGTCAGAACCAGCGGGGTGTTGGTCGTCGGCGCGGGCAAAGCAAAGGCGGCAAACAACTCCGTCTCCAGAATCCCGAGACCATCCGATCCGTCCGGAACGATCCCCGTGGTGGTGAACGAAAGCTTCTGGAAGAAACCCTGCTTGTATGCCGAAAGATGAGGTTCGTCTAAGGTCAGCACGTCCTCTGGCAACACGAACTCAGCCGGGTCGCTGGCCAAGAAGGATCGAGTTGCAACGGTTTCGAATGGTCCCTGATCCTCACGCCCTGACTCCACGGCAGGAAGACGACCGTCACGAAATGGAGCCTGCATCTGCCCCACAGCAGGCAGTACCAACCCGACCAGCCATAGCAGGCAGAAGATCGGTGTGATTTGGCGACGCTTCATCCACGATACTTCCTGTTTCAGGCGATTCGAGACCGTTGCAACCAATGCCGAGTCGTCCGGGCCGGGCCGAAGCACTAGAACGCCAGCCCGCCGCGCAGCATGAAGGTTTCGCCCACGGAATAACTCTCGGCGGGAAAATCCACCAGGACGACCTCTCGTTCGAAAACGTAACCGACCTCGATAAAGGCGTTGCGCTTGCCTCGGGTGACGCTGCCGGCTTGAGTGATTTCCAGACCGACGAAGACCCGCATGTCATTGATGTCCATCAGCGTCGGCGCCGGCTGCAGACCGGGCATCAGCGGATCGGAGTCGTCCAGACGGATATGCCAGACGCCACCGCCATACTCGCCGCCGATGTACCACCACAAATCACGCGTCCCCAGTGTGGTCAGGTAGCTGGCCAACTTGGGTTGCGGGAAGTAGATGTCGAAGTGAGTCCTGGGATTCGGCGTCCACACCACGCCTCCGGCCGGCAAGATTTTGATATCGGCTCGATTGATATAATCCACACCGGCTTTGATCGCCAGATTCGGCGTCAGATTGAAACGCAGCAGCGCGACGCCCTTGGGTCGAAAAGCTTGGGAACTGCTCTGAGCGAAATCCGAATAGTATCCCAGTCTTCCCGCGAGTTCTACGCCGAACACCTGGTTGGGATCCGATTTCCAGCCCAAATCCAGAAAGGCGCTGTAAGCACGAGGCGGCAGTGCGACTTGAGTTCCCGGTGCTGCCGGATCCGACCACAGATGAAACCCGAATCCGGGTGACGCGTACCAGGGTTGGCCGCTCCAAAGGAAATTGGGAAACGCCAGCGTGGTCGAAGTGTAGATGTCGTGGATCTGCAGGTCGCCTTCGCTGCTGCCGTAAAGCCACGCGTCGCTCAATTGGAAGTTCTGAAACAAACGCATCGCCGTGGCTGGCCCGAAGCCCGTCGGGGCAGGCTGTGGCGACGCACCGAAAAGACCTTGAGGATAGAGCGTGGGGGGGGCTTGCGTGCCGAATCCCGAAAAAGCGGGCGGTTGCGTGGTCGGCTGCCCATAGTACGGTTGCTGAGTCGCCGGAACTCCCGGTGTTCCAGGCGTCGTACCCGCCGGTGGACTCAGCAGCGACGGTGGCTGCAACGAGGCGTTGGGTTGCGTCGAGTAGGGATCGTAGGTCGGCGGCTGGAGCGTCGTCGTGGGACCGATGATGTTGCCGTGAGGGATGGTCGTCATCCCCGGAGTGCCCGTCAATGGCGCCGGATTCCCGTTGGTTCCCCACTGTGCGCTGCTCGCATCGGCCAAGAATGCCCCGAGTAGGACGGTCAACAAGCCGCTCGAAATTTGGCGAATTCTTGGTAACACAGGCTCATGCCATGGTGGATCAAATGTCGATACCGATAAGTTACGAAGCGGGGGAGTTACTAACAGGATGCGGTTTTCCGGTCAAGAGCGTTTCCGAAATCTCCCCCCGCTTCTTCTGCTAGCTGTCTGCTTGTCGGAAATCGCACCGCAGTTTACAGTGATCGAACCAGCGGCCGGCCGTCCGAATGCGTCGGCCGGTTGAGTACGTGCTGGCATCGCCACCGTCCCCTTCCCTGGAGGTATTACAGGAAAATGACCCGAATCCTTATCCAGAATGGCCGAGTGATCGATCCCAGCCAGGAAATGGATCAACAGATCGATCTGTTGGTCGAAGATGGGAAAATTGCCGCTTACGGCCCGCGGGCGGATCATGTCGACCAGGTGATCGATGCGACGGGCAAAATCGTCGCTCCCGGATTGATCGATCTGAGCGCACAATTGGGCGAGCCCGGCAGGGAGGAAGACGAGACCATTCAGACGGCTACGGCAGCGGCTGTCGCAGGCGGTTTTACGTCGATCCTTTGTCTGCCGAATACGGAACCGCCGATCGATTCTCAGGCCAGCGTTGAATTCATCCACCAAAAGGCGGCTCGCGCGAATAACTGCCACGTGCTGGTTGCCGGCTGTGTCAGCAAGGACCGTGCCGGTAAAGAATTGGCTGAGATCGGATCGCTGGTCGAGGCCGGAGCGGTGGCATTGACGGATGCTCCGCGGCCGATCCAGAACTCCGAGTTGCTTCGCAGGGCTTTGGAATACTGTCTGATGTTCGACAGGCCGATCCTGAGCCACACCGAAGATTGGGAATTGTCCCACGACGGTGTCATGCACGAAGGTAAAATCTCGATGATGCTGGCGCTGCCCGGGTTGCCGACCGAAGCCGAGGACGTGATGGCCAGTCGTGATATTCGGTTGGCCGAGTCCACGGGTGGACGCTTGCACTTGTTGAACATATCGACAGCCAGTAGCGTGGACCAGATCCGTCGCGCGAAAGCGCGAGGGATCAACATCTCGGCGGGGATCGTACCAATCAATGCGGTGCTGACCGACGAGTGCCTGAGGAGTTTTGATTCAAATTACAAATTGAACCCGCCCTTGCGTTCGCAGGAACACGTCGACGCTTGTTTGGCAGGATTGGCGGACGGTACCATCGATGTGATCTGTAGCGGTCATACACCTCGAGCGAGCGAAAAGAAGATGCTGGAGTTGGATCTGGCGCCCTTTGGCATGGTGGCCCTGGAGACGACGTTGGGTTTTGTGGTCACCAAGCTGATCGAACCGGGGCATCTGGATTGGATCAGCGCGCTGGCGAAAATGACCATCCATCCCGCTCGCGTTCTGGGCATCGATCGTGGCACTCTGCAAATGGGGACCGTTGCCGATATCGCAATCATCGACCCGCATGCATCCTGGACGGTTGACCCTACGGAGTTTCGGTCCAAGAGCATCAATACGCCGCTGGCCGGATGGACATTGCGGGGCCGAGCGGTACAGACGATCGTGGCTGGTACCCCCAAGCTGTAGGCACCAAATCAGCTATTTTTTGGTGAAATCGGCCGAATGGGCTCGGGAGTCGTTGTCGGGCATTCCCGTACCCATCGTGGTTGATCCTTGCCCGAAAACCACCCCCGACCCCGTTACGCCCTCTATGCAAGGTAAACCGGTTCAGCAAAGGCAGCAATGAGACCAGTTCCTGCCGGTTCGCCACGGAAAGCTGACCCGCCTCGCGCCGCTTGGCAAATCCTGCCCGAGCCGCCATGCTGAGGCCTGTGGATTTCAGACCGCCTCGCTGTAGCGGTAGGTTGGATTCGGGCGCCCGGGCCGGAAGCTCTGCGTCCGAACGAATTCCGCAGCGCCGGCCAGAGACCGACACGTCTCGTGCACGGCTGTCCGAACGTGTTGTTCGAGCGTTTCGGGGTCCACGGCCACTCGGGCGTTGACCACCGCATCCGCTCGACACGTTCGAGCGTTCGAGGCCAGCGAGAGTACAGGGGCGGTGTCGCTGCTGACCAGGTTGGCCACGGCGTAACTGCCGTCGGAGATGCCGATGACCTTCAAATGCGCCGGCTCGGCATCGCTGGTCGCCAGCGATTGCTGCAGACCTTGGACGATCGTCAAGACCAAGTCGTCCAGTGCAAAGCCTGCTGGGGCCGTGACTTGCAGGCTGCTGTTCAGCCAGCCGAGTTCCGCTTCGCCTTCGGCGTACACGTCGTAATCCAGCTCGAGAATCCGGCGGCCGAAGTCGCCTTGTTGATCGAGCATTTGCAGCAGCGCATCGAAGCCCGTCCCGGTCTTGGCGCTCATGCGCACCACGGGCACGCCGGGGAAGGCGTTGCCAAGCAGTTCCCCGAGTTCGGTCACTTCATCCGGACTCAGCTCATCGATCCGGTTCAGGATGAAAAAATCGGCCTCTTCCAATTGCTTCCGAAAAATGTAGGCGGCGTTGGGCGAGAAGCCGGCCTTGGCGGCGCCCGACAGGATCTTTCGCCCGTGACTCGGCTTCAGGATCACGCCATAGGGTCCGACAGAAAACGAGTCCTGGTACCGTCGCCGCATCGGTTGCACCACCGTGGCGATGATGTCGGTACAACTGCCCACCGGTTCGGCCAGAATCACATCCGGCTGCTGATGCGATCCAAGCTGTTGAATGGCGGCCTCCAATCCATCGAAATTGCAGCAGAAGCAGGAACCGGCCACCTCGCCGACATCGAACCCCGCCCCGCGCAACGCGTGCGTATCGACCAGATCGGTCGCCTGGTCGTTGGTGACAATCCCCACGTTCTGCCCCTGCTGGCGGAACGTGTTTGCCAGCCGAGCGATGGTGGTCGTCTTGCCGGCCCCCAAGAAGCCGCCGACCAGCAGGAATCGAGTTCTCGGCTTTCCGTGTGACATGGCACTTATTCCTTCGTTCGCTGCAGTCGAAATTCTCCGGCGTACTTCGCGCTGGTGAAGAATCCCACGAATTCGTCTCCGGCGGCGCGTCCGATCCAATCGTACTCGCCGCCGTTCTCTTCGCCAAGATCGTTCGTGCCCTTGAACAACACGGCTTGACCCGACTGGCGACCGGCCATTTTGACCGTGAATCTGTAGGGCTGTCCGCATTCGCCTTCGAACGTTGCTTCCCATCGGCCGTCCTCGTACACGACCGTACAGTCGAGGCATTGCCCGGAATCCTCGCCGCGTGGGCGGGCAGCGTTATCCGCCGGCCGGTGAGCCCACCAGGATCCTGTCCATTGGCCCGTCACAGCAGTTTTCAGGGGGTCGGGCGAGTCAGCATGAGCAGATGCGGCGACCACGAGCGTGGCCGCCAATGCGATACATTTGAGAACCAGCAAGGTCTTCATCGTTCAGATCCCCCAGGGTTAAAAAGGTGTAAAATCAAGAAATCCAGCAGATCGGCGTCCGATCAACAGGCTAGTAGTCACCGACGACCTCCCCTCCGGCTCGGGTCGTCAGTGCGTCGTAGACCGCGGCGTCCATCGTTTCCGCAAGGAAATGGACGGACCCATCGACGAACGCGTGTTGCGCACCGCCCGGATGCCGACTGGAAGGGCCGTACGCTTGGCCGATCGAGTTCGGGAAAAGCCCGCCCGGAAAATACGGCGTGTAGTTGATGGAGACGGTGTCGCCAGCAAACGTCGGTGGGGCGGTCGGGTTCATCCAGCGTGAAGCCACCGCCGCACTGGTTCCATCGATCCAGATCGACGAGCGTTCTTCACGGGTCTCGGCGAAAGCGATCGTATTCGAGGTTCCATCGATGACGTCTCGAAACCCGATCCTGGATTGGGGAAACATCACCCCTTCGGCCGGCACCGCACCGGACAAACCCAGGACCGTCCGGGCTCCCAGGGTAACATAGTTGCGGATGGCAAATCGATCGTAACCCACGTTGGTCACGTACAACGGGACGTCGCTGAAATCCGGGCCCGAGTAACTAGGACAGCGGTAGAAGGGCAGGATCGTCGACGCTGCTTCCCGATTCTCCGGGGCAAGCGCGGAAACACGGTAGTCGATTTCCCGGGCCAGGGTTTCCTGTTCGATGTAGGGCAGAAGCAGGCTGGCGAAACTGTGCAGATGAAGATTCGGGTCTGTTGGTCCTGAGCCAGGCCAGCCCCACACGCCCGCACCGAAACGGCTGGTGCTGCTCGGCGGAAACACCTTGTGTACCTGTTCGTAGTTGTGCAAGGCCAGAGCGATCTGTTTCAGATTGTTATTGCATTGCGTCCGCCGTGCCGCCTCGCGTGCCGCCTGGACCGCCGGTAACAGCAAGGCCACCAAAACACCGATGATCCCGATCACCACCAACAGTTCCACAAGTGTAAAACCATTCGAACGACGCATTATTGTTCTCCCTGCGATGCGGGCCTAGTATATCTACTCACCTATGCTCGTGCGGCTATTATGAGAGCACCGCTTGGCCGCGTCAAGCGAGGGCAACAGGAATTGGCTGTCGCGTCGGGCTCTTGACTTCTCCGGCGTTTCCGGTCAACGTTGGTACCGGGGGGGATCGAGTCATGGAATCGAACCGATTGGAAGTACTGACGGATTTCGACGAATGTCCCTGTACAGGGGGTACGCTGGACAAGTTGGTCCAGCCGGCGATCCTGGCCGCTTTGACCCAGGGCCCGTCGCACGGATACCGACTGGTGGAACGGGTAGGAGAGATGTCGCTGTTGGGCGGGCAAAAGCCGAATGCTTCCGGCGTCTATCGGGTCCTGAAGCAAATGGAGGCTCGAGGGCTGGTCGCCTCGTCCTGGATCTTCTCCGAGTCGGGGCCCGCGAAACGATCCTATCAACTGACATCGACCGGAGAAGACTGTCTGAAACGTTGGATCGAGACATTGACCAGATATCGCGACGGAATCTCGTCTTTGTTGAAAGCCGCGAGGAAAGCGGTCGATGCGAATCATTAGCGTATTGCATTTCCCCGTGTTGAGCGTGTGGTGGTGCTTCGCGTTTCATCGTGGTTGTGTTTCCCAGACGCCAACGGCGTCGAACTCCAAAGCCCAGGGTCGCGGTACTGCGCGCACCCTGGGTTGCCGAATCACTCCGCGATTGCTACCAAACCCCAACGGGGTTTTCCACACCGCCCTGCCGCCCATCCGTCCCTCGGCCGCGCGCGGATTCTTGTTTCGCTCCGAACCTTTGATTGTTTGCGTCCTTGGCATCTGCGCGGAAAAGCATTAGGCTAAGACGTATGCTCACACTGCCGAAAACGATTCCCGACGAATGGTTGGAATGGTACGCCTTGACGCCTGCCGAACGCTTGCGGGAGAGCGAGCGGCTGTGGGCTCAGTATTTGGCCATGGGAGGCTCGCTTGATCCCGAACCCGATTCGCAGAGTCCTTTCTATTTTCCAGAGTCGGCGAGTTCGCGCCCTGTTGATGGGCGGTCAGGCCTGTGTGTTTTACGGAGCGGCCCAGTTCAGCCGTGATGTCGATTTCGCCGTCCTGTGCGACGTGGAAAACCTTCAGCGACTCCAACAGGCACTGCATGAACTGGACGCCGAACGCGTGGCGGTGCCACCGCTGGAAGCCGATTACCTGCGGCGCGGCCATGCCGTGCATTTCCGCTGCCGCTCGAACGTTTGCGGCATCAGCGAGCTTGACCGCGATCTGCGGTGCGAAAGTGGCAACCCGGTAGCAGCGTTGTCGGTCTTCGTCGTACCGAAGAGCCGTGGCTCGTCGGGTGATCGCGATTTCGCCTTGCTTCAGTTTCTGAGCCAACTTATACAATTCACGGCACCGCCAATCAACGACGGCGTCTGGTGCGCTAACTGTCCGGCGAGCGGCGGCGGGAGGTGGCTTCCAGGATGGCGATCAATGCCAGGATGCAAAGGACGATCAACAGGATGATCCCGGCGCCCAGCGCGTCGACTTGACGCAATAGCAAAGCGCCTAGACCACAGGTGACCGTGGTCAGATAAATCGTCAGAACCGCCTGGCCTTTGGTCAAACCCAACTGGACCAGACGATGCGAAAAGTGGTTCTTGTCGGGGTGAAAAGGACTGCGCCCCTGGCGAATGCGTATCCAGATCACGGTGACCGTATCGTACAAAGGCACCGCCATCACCACCAAGGGAGCGAGAACGGCATGTTGGGCTTGGCCTCCATAGTCGGCATAGGTTGCCGTTAGTGTGCATACGGCGACGCAGAAGCCGACGAAGTAACTGCCCGCGTCCCCCATAAAAAGTCGTGCCACCGGTCGATTGTGCCAGAGAAAACCGAGCAACGCGCCCACCAACACCAGCAGGAACCCGCCGATGAACAATTGAGGTCCCGCCGCGTTCGACGTGGGAGTTGTCAGCAGGACGGCGGCCAGGAACGCCGAAGCGATCGCTGCGATTCCTGAAGATAGACCGTCCATGTTGTCCAGCATGTTGAACGAGTTGATCAACCCGACGATCCAGATGACCGACAGGGTCCAGGTCAGCATCGGAACGTCCAGAAACAGCGTCAGACGCCAACCCTGCCAAACAACGCACGCGACAGCGATCAACGTCTGGATGGCCAATCGCGGCTTCCAGCCCAAGCCCCAGCGGTCGTCCACCAATCCGACCAACATCAAAATGGTTGCGGCGGTCAACAACCACCACAGCGATCCACTTCGGTAATGCAATCCCGCGAGGTGAACCGCGATAAACTCCGGCAACCATCCGACGGGGATCAAACCTGAATGCAGCAGCGCGACCATCGCTTGCCCCAAGCCCAATGGCAGAATCACCGCGATCCAAATGGCCAATCCACCGCCCATCGGGGTCGGGGTCACGTGAACTTTACGTTCGGCTGGATGGTCGACCAAGCCCCAGCGAGGCGCCCAATAACGGACGGCGAAACCGATCACGAAACTGATCGTCAAGCTGGGCAAAATCGTGGCTGGCAAGAACCAGAGCGGAAAATCATGGATCATGGATTCGCCTGCGGAGGTAGTCGCGACAGCGGGTCAAAAAAGCATGATAAGCGGGACTCTGATAGTCGGGATACGTCCATGGCCGAGCCACCCAACCGCGTCCGCGTTGATAGCCAAGAGTCACTTCGGCAAAGATCCCGCGACCCAAGTACAGCCGGTGGTCCCGATCCTTGGTCGTGGCCAGCACCAGTTTGGCTTGGGTCAAGTACCCGGGGTCCAGGTTCAAGGGCCGCGGCTCGGGGTGCGAGCAGACTCGCTGGTACTCGACCTCCCAGCGACCCGCCTGGTGCTTCAACTCGACAAGACTGGTCGGCGGCACCAGACGTTGAAAGGCCAACAGGATCTTTTTCAGATCCGAGCCCATGGTCGAGGCGTAGTAATCGGTTTGGTCGAAGGAGAAGACGGGACTGGCCAGCGCAATCGGTCCCCAGTGGCGAGCCGCCTGGTCTTGAACCCATTGCAGCCCGTGCGAGTGACGGCTGAAGGCTGCCAGCAGAAGCAGCACCGGTGGATGCTCGTGCGTCTGACTCATGCCACGGTCACTCGATCTGCTCCGGGACATTCAATAGGCTTTCGCGAACACAGCACGCCCCGCGCTGGGTTTGCCCGTGAAAATGCACGTGCCGGGTTCCGCTTCGGCCGCCGACGGGATGCAGCGGATGGTGACCTTCAGATCCTTCAGGATCTGATCGACCGCCGGATCCTCGGCCCAATGACACAGCGCGAACCCGCCATGGATTTCGGGTCTCTCCTCGTTCTTCGGCGTGAAGTACTGGCGAAAATCGTCCAGGTCGTCGATCGGCCGCGTGTTCGACTCGCGCAAAGCCAGCGCCCGTCGATACAGACCGTCTTGCATATCGTCCAACAAATTGCCGACGGTTTGGACGAATTCCTCGCGGTCCAGCCCGCGTTTTTCGCTGGTGTCGCGTCGAGCCAAGAAGACGCCGTTCTTCGCGATATCACGCGGACCCACCTCGACCCGCAACGGTACGCCCTTTTTGATGTGCTGCCAGTTCTTTTCGCCGCCGCGCAGGTCTCGATCATCGATCCACGCATGGACCGCACCGCCCGAAAACTTGGCGTCATTCAATTGGGCTGCCAAGCGGTTACAATATGCCAGCACGTCCGATCGCTCTTGATCGTTGCGGTAGATCGGCAGCACAACCACGTGCTTGGGCGCTAATTTCGGAGGAAGAATCAAGCCGTCATCATCGCTGTGGGTCATCACCAGCGCGCCCACCAGCCGAGTGGAAACCCCCCAGGACGTCGTCCAGGCGTAGACCTCCTGACCGTGCTGGTCCTGGAACTTGATCTCCTGAGCCTTCGAGAAGTTCTGGCCTAAGAAATGCGAGGTGCCGGCCTGAAGCGCCTTGCGGTCCTGCATCATGGCCTCGATCGACAGTGTCGAGATCGCCCCGGGAAATCGCTCGCCGGCCGTCTTTTCGCCTTTGATCACCGGCATGGCCATCCAGTTTTCAGCAAAGTCCGCGTACACATCCAGCATCAGCGCCGTTTCCTCACGAGCCTCCTGTTCCGTTGCGTGAGCCGTGTGGCCTTCCTGCCATAAGAATTCGGCCGTTCGCAAGAACAGCCGAGTTCGCAGTTCCCATCGGACCACGTTCGCCCATTGATTGATCAGGATCGGCAGATCGCGATACGATTGCACCCACTGAGCGTACATGGCGCCGATGATCGTCTCGCTGGTCGGCCGCACGATCAGCGGTTCCTCTAATCGCCCTGCTGGCACCAGTCCTCCATCGGGGCCGGGTTCCAGCCGATGGTGGGTCACCACAGCACATTCCTTGGCGAAACCCTCCACGTGCTCTGCTTCCTTCTCCAGGAAGCTCATCGGGATGAACAGCGGAAAATAGGCGTTTTCGTGGCCGGTCGCCTTGAACATCCCATCCAACACCCGCTGCATGTTTTCCCAAATTCCCCAACCCCACGGTTTGATGACCATACAACCACGAACTGGGGAAATTTCTGCGAGTTCGGCAGCGCGGATGACTTGTTGGTACCACTCGGGGTAATCTTGCTCGCGAGTCGGGGTGATCGCCGTCTTGCGTTTCTCGGCCATGATGCTCCTTACCAGACGGTTGGCAGAACGGCGTGGGGGCCGTTGCGTGGGCTAATCGAAAAGTCTCGATTATGCGGATTTCCCGTTCGGACGGCAAGGCTTCCGCCGCGCGATGCACCATCAAGAAAATCTGGGGCGGTGTGGTAAGCATCCGGCATAAAGTTTCTTGTCATTCAACGTGGCCACCTTGCCGGGTGCCTATTGAGCCGCGCTGCGAGAACCGTCGGGCGATCCGCCGATGGGGTGGCCCTCAGGCATCGGGCGGCCGGCCGTGGCGAACCCACGTTGATACAAATCGGCCTTGATGCTTCTGAAAGCGTCGTAGCTGTCGGGGTAGACCCAAATCGTGACCGTGGTGCGGTTGGGGTCGAAGCCGCTCAAGATCGCACGGAATTCGGAACCTTCCTGCAAGGCGACGTGCACCGGTTCCCCCAAGTCATCTTTGATCGGAAGCAGGACGAAGCGATCCAGTTCGATCTGACGTTGGCCGCCGCTGCCACCCGAACCAGGCCGCGCTTGTTCAGCGTGCCGAAGGGTATACTTCATCCGATATCCGCGCATGGGTGGCAGGGTCTCGGTGATCGAGGCCGCATTCCGCAGTTTCCATACCTGATCCGGGGCATCTTCTTTCAGCCTGGCAACCAGTTCGTCCCACGGGACGTACGAGAGTCGATCGCCTCGCAAACAGAAATGGACCTCGCGGCCGAACACCGTTTGTGCCATCGGGGTGGGAAGATGCTGGATCACCTTGCTGGTGGTTTCCATGTTTTCCAAGCTCTGCAAGCTGCTTTGCAGCGTTTCCAATTCTTGACGCACGGCGATCAACTGTCGCTGAGTGTCCAGATGCGCATGATCGTCGGTATCCAGATCCGCGCGACGCGCTTCCAGTTGTTCCTCGATCTCGGTCAACACCCGCAACAGCCTGTCGCGTTCAGCTCGGCGGTAGGCGATTTCCAATTCCTGACGTTTGATCCGAGCGTCCACTTGGTGGATATCCTGCTCGATCGCATCGGCTGCCATCCGGGCGCCTGGGACATCCACGTGCGAATCGGGCTCTGCGACCTCTTCCGGGTGCTCGACCGCGATCATCGCGTCGGTGGCCCGAGCACCGATCACCATGACCAGGATGATCAAGATTCCGACGAGATTGGCGACAATATCCAGGAACGAGTCCTGACCGGGTTCTTCGGCTTGGGGTCTAGTTCTGCGTCTCATCTTCCCCGTCTTCCTTTCCCATTTTTCAACGTTGTTCGACGTCGATTCCGCTGTCTTGCATCAACGCATCGAGTTCCCGAAACCGTCGGTCAGCCCCCGGTGCCACGTGGACTCGGATCACCGGCTTCCAATAACCACCGGCGACAGCCATCCCCCAACGTTCCGTATGGTTCCAAACTCCGGTGACAATCGATGGGATAGAACGCCGCATAGAGTCTTGGAGAGGAAACGTCTGAGGATCGCGATGATCTCCCCGATCGGGCAAGATAACCAGTCGGTCCTGGTGCAATTCCACTTGGATCGGTCGCGTGATTCCTGTCGAGGTGAACGCGGATTGTGGCAGCGCCCAATTCGCTCCGCGTTGCCGCGCGATACTCTCGGGCAGCGAATCGGGGGCGGACGGCTGAGTTGCAGGATGGTCGGGACTATTTCCGGCGGTTCCGGAAGCGCCACCAGCCGCTCCCAAGCTAGGTCCCGCCTGTCCGCCGCTTCCGGCTTGAGATCCCCCCGCGTCCTGCCGAGCGCCGGCCTGCCCGTCGCCTAGCGGGCCACCGTCTGCGTTCGTCGGGTGGCCTGAGCGACTCGACTGGTGTCCTGTAGGGCTCGCTTGGTCATTCCCCGCTGATGGGGAGCCATGCTGTGGGCTGCCGGATTGGTTCAGTCCACTCGTCAAGCCGCGGCCTCCGCCATTCGAGAAAGCTTCGGGATTGCCGTTGCCCCCGTTCCCTGCCGGGGCGGTCATCGCCGAGCCCGTTGCTGCTCTGGAGGGATTCGCCCTCGACCCGATGGGGCCTTCCGGACCCAACCCGCGTGCCCCGATCGCCATCCCTTGGGAAGTTCCCCCGTTTCTCCCGCTGCTACCGAATCCGCCGTCCGTCGCTGAACCCGCGGCGTCGTCCCAACCATCTGCGAGATCCGACCAGCCGTTTTCGGCTTCGGCCAGTCGGAAACTGTCCGGCGGCGGGGCAGCGAAACGGCGCGGCATGGCGGCGATCAACATGGCCTGGCGTTGTCGAGCGTTCGCGACGGCGGTCTTCAGCACATCTCGTAGCGCCGGGTCGGGATTCGGAAAGTCGAGCGGCATGTCCGAGTCGACCAACTCGTACCCGAATTGGTCATCCCAATTGGCCATCGCTGCGCGGGCTCTGGCATAGGCCACAGCTCCATCAGAGCGGACGATCAGCAACGGGTAGGGCTCGCCGAGCTTCGAATCACCCTCGGTGCGATCCCAGAATTCGCGAATAGCGCGTAGCGACGCGTCCAGGGGGTTACCCGGCCCGAGCGGCCCGGCCAGATCCTGGGGTCCCAAAACGATCCCCTCCGGCTGGATGATAATCCCGCTCTCGCGGCATTCGATATAGATCGGGCGACGACGCGTGCCGTGATGCCCATCGTAGGGGATGATCGAAAACGAGCGTTGACGCTGAGCGAGCTTCTGCTGTTCGTCCTCCAGCCGGCGTCGCTGCGAGTCCAACAGATCTTGCAAACGGGTGAGTTCGTCACGCGCAGCCGTTCGATCCTCTTCGCGACCAAGTCCATCGGATTGCAGTTGGGACCACTGTGCTTGCAACTGCTGCAACCGCAGTTCCATGCGGCGGATATGGTCTTCCAGATGCCCCAACTGCAATCGGCCATCCGACAATTTCTCGGTCAATTCGCCCCGCTGCTGTTTTAGGATTTGCGCCTTCCAAAGATAATCCTCTTCCTCCTGCTGTTCGCGCCGCAGACGCGCAATTCGCTCGACGCGCGTCTGTTCCGCCAATTGGTCGGCGACCGTGTCGGCTTGGACCCGCGCTTGTTGCACGACCAGAACCAGCAGCACGATCAGCGCCCCCATCGTACAGATCAACACGGCGAGGAACGGGAATAAGGAGATGCCGATTTCGGCTCGGCGAGCACGTACCGGCCTCATGCTGCGCGTTCCTTCATGGGCGATTGCCGAGAGTGTTTCAGGTCCACCTGGGGCGATCCGCTTGAGCCGCCCAGCCGGGCACTCATCAGATGGATCGCTGCCGACAGACTCATGACGGTATCTTCGAAGTTCTTTGCCCCTGCCAGACTCCGGAGATTATCGTTCAACGACTTCTCCAGGGTGATCACATCACCCGTTGCCTGCATCACAGCCGTCATGATTTCGCCTTGCCGGACCAACTCCTGTTGCTGTGACTGCATTTGACCGGCATGGTCCTCCAGGGTCGACTGTAACTGTTGCCATCGGTGCTGGACGCGCCGGGACGATTGGTCTTCGACCTCCGTCATTCGGTCAGCGAACGTTCCCAAGGCATCCCGCAACGTCGACTGCAAGCCCTGATCCACTCGCGTCCCCGCCGATTCGATCGCTTGCATCCACTGCTGCCTGCTATCCGCAAACGCTTGCTCCCACAACTCGGTCTGCCGTTGGACCATCTTTTCGGTGGCCGTCATCACCTGCTGGCACATCCGACCGATCGAATTCAGGTAGGGATCGTGCCCGCTACCGATCTGCTCGAACCGTCCGATCAGCCCTTCTTCCGCGCGAAGATCGACCTGAGCCAGAAGTTGCGTTTCCAAGCGATCGATGGCGAACATCACAAACATCAGCACGATGGAAAGCGAAAGCGCCAAAGCCGTCGTATCGAAGGCGACGTACAACCCGGAAAGCAGACCGTCCATCGCCCCTTGGATGTCCGTCGCCAATTGATGGGCATCCAAATCTCCAAGAGCTTTCGTGATCCCGATCACGGTTCCCAAGAACCCCAGCATCGGAGTGGCCCAGGTGATGATGCGGACCAAAGAAAAACTCTCGTGCTGACGGGCTACGTCCATATCGGCCAGATACTTCAGTTGCTCGTTCAGTTCCCCCGCATCCCCCTGACGCTGAACGAAGCTCAAGGCGTCTCGCAATCGGCGGCCCAGGTAAGATTGCTGTGACGATTCCGGCAAATCGTTCAACTGGGCAATCAGCCGGGGAACATCGGCCAGAGCTTGGCCGTTCGCGGGAGATTCGTCCAGTTCGATGTGGCCCAACGTCGCGTACTGCATCAAAACCTGAGCCGTCTTTAACATCAGCGCCGCGATCCCCACGAAAAACATGCACGTGGCAACGAAAGCCACCGGATGCGACCCGAAATACCGATGCATCACGGGAACATCCATCGGCCCCCGGTACACCAGCACATAGAACATGCTGGTCATTGCAGCGCCCACAAGAATGGGCCACCCAAGTGCATTTGCAGTCGCCAGGATTCCGTTTCGATGGCTTCGTCTGGACACTCGCAAGACTCCTAAACTGGAGGAAACCGTCTCTTTTTATTGCCAGATCGTGGCGCAGCACGACACCGGATGATCCAAGGATCGGCCAATGAGCCTCGACCAAATCAGTGATAATCGTCAGAACCTCGATTTTCGGCACGATCGTTAAGATCGGTAGATTTCGCCAAAGTTTCCCCTGCGGCGTGACGATAAATGGCTTGTCACGAAGAATGCACCTCCAACGACAACCCCACTCGAGCAAGAATCCAGCTATCCCATATCGACGAGTCATCAGGGACTCATCTCGGTCATTGAAGAGAATTCCCAGGGGGGGAGACCAGCCCGGCACCGCAGTCTGCGTGTTGCCGGGTTTTTTTTTGCGCGGCCAAAAAAGGTGGGCGTGAGCAGCCACGTCTGCCAAAATGTGGATGCTCCAGTAGCCACGTTCGTCAGAACATGGGTATCCCTTCGAACAACAATACGTGCCGCGCGAAGCAGGATGGTTGCAATCGGGACGGCGACGCTCTACAATTCCCCACAAAAGAAGGTTTATGCACTCGGGAATGATGGATATCTCATGCGACGTTATCTCGGCTATGCCATCGTGATCGCCTGTCTGGGCATGATGGGTTGGGCTGTGTCTTTCGGTACACTGCCGCCCGCCGATTTTACTTTCAGTAATGGCGATGAAATCAAGACGATCGATCCCGCCATTTCGACGGGCCAACCGGAAGGACGCATCATCTGGGCGCTGTTCGAGGGCCTTTGCCGCTGGCACCCGGAGACTTTGGAGCCGATTCCCGGAGTCGCCGAGCGGTGGGAGGTGTCGGAGGACAAATGCACGTATACCTTTTTCCTCCGCCCCGAAGCTCGTTGGTCCGATGATACGCCGGTGACCGCTCACGACTTTCACTATTCGCTGCGGCGATTCCTGCATCCTGCGACGGCCGCCGAGTACGGTAAGGAACTCTGGTACGTCAAGAATGCCCGACGCTTTACGACTCGTGACGTGTCGGTCGGCGATCCGGTCGAAATAGAACTGCACCAGCAACCCGAAGACGCATTGCCGTTCGCTGAGGGCATCGTTTTGCGAGGAACGCTGGTCAACGTCGACGATCACGGCGATGACCGCCCGATCTTCACGGTCGAAATCGATGGCAGGACGCAGCGTTTTCAACGAACCGACGAAGGCAGCACGGACGACGGCGTGACGGCGTGCCGCATGCTGACCTACGATTTCGATCACGTCGGCATCCGGGCGATCGATCGGCAGACCTTGGAGATCCGGCTGAATCATCCGGTGCCTTACTTCGTGCAATTGATGGGATTTTATCCGTTTTCACCGGTCAACCGGCGATGCGTCGAGACACACGGCTACCCGGGTTGGACACGGCCGGAGAACCTGGTCAGCAACGGAGCGTTTCGGTTGAAGTTTCGACGCGTTCGCGACCGCATCCGGCTGGTAAAGAGCCCGACCTATTGGAACCGCGACCAGGTCCAACTGGAAACGATCGACGCCTTGGCGGTCAAGTCGACGACGACCATGTTGAACCTGTATATGACCGGTAAAGTCGATTGGATCACCTCGGTGCCCACCGAGGTGGTGACGGATCTGATGGAACGCGATGACTTTAAGCCTTCCCCCTATCTGGCGCTCTACTATTACTTGATCAACACGCAGCGGCCGCCGCTGGATGATCCTCGAGTGCGTCGGGCGTTGGCGATGGCCGTCGACCGTGACGAGATCGTCGAGCGGGTGACTCGGTCGGGTCAGGTGCCTGCCTACAGCTTGGTGCCTGAAGAGATCAGCAAGTACGTCGACTACACGCCACCCGCCTTCGGAGGGTTCGATCCCGACGAGGCTCGACGGCTGATGGCCGAAGCAGGCTATCCGGACGGACGCGGCTGTCCGCGGATCGAAGTGCTGTACAACACGCACGAGAGCCATAAGGCGATCGCCGAAGTCGTCCAAGCTCAATGGAAACGGCACTTGGGCGTCGACGTGACCTTGAACAATCAGGAATGGGGCGCGTATCTGACCTCGCGCCGTCAAGGCCGGTACATGATCGCCCGCGCCGGATGGATCGGCGATTATATCGATCCCAATACGTTCTTGGATCTGTTCACCAGCGATAATCCTCAGAATCAATCGGGATGGTCTCACGACGAATACGATCGCTTGATGAAAGCGGCGCAGGTCGAACCGGATAATCAGCGGCGGATGGAGTTGTTTCATGCCGCCGAAGTGATCTTGCTGGACGAGCTGCCCATGATCCCGTTCTATGTCTACGTGTCTCAATCGATGGTCCGGCCGTGGGTCACGGGCTTCTATCACAACATCCAAGATGTCCATCCGCTGTGGGCCATCGGAATCGATGAATCGTTGCGCGAAAAGCTTCGCCCCGGCTCGCGGGGGCTGCGAATCGAGGAGGCACGGCGATGACGGCCTTCTTCCTGCGGCGTGCGCTTTGGTTGGTACTGACCTTGTGGATCGTCTTCACCGTCAGCTTTTTCCTCATGCGTTCAGTCCCTGGGGGGCCGTTCAGCCAGGAACGCGAACTGGAACCGCAGATCGCCGAGTTGATCCAGGAGCGATATCGCTTGGACGATCCGCTGTGGCAGCAGTATCTTCGGGAGTTGACGGCGGCGTTGCGCGGCGATTTGGGTTATTCGTATCGCAAACCGGATTTCTCGAACGCCGAGATCATCTCGCAGGGGCTGCCGGTATCCGCGTCGCTGGGCATCGTGGCGTTGGCGTTCGCCGTCCTGTTGGGTTTGCCGGCGGGGATCATTTCGGCGGTGCGGCGCGGCACCTTGGTCGATGCCGGGTTGATGTTGGCTGCCACCGTGGGGATCGCGCTGCCGAATTTTATCATCGCCAGCGTGTTGATCATCCTGCTGGTTTTCCTGATACCCGTATTTCCCGCCGGTGGTTGGGGCTCGCTGAATCAATTGATCCTGCCCGCGTTTTGTTTGGGCGCTCCTTACGCGGCGTTCATCGCTCGGCTGACACGGACGGGCATGCTGGACGTTCTGTCACAAGACTACATCCGCACGGCCTATGCCAAGGGGCTGGCCGACCGCGTCGTGATCTTGCGCCACGCACTGCGGCTGGCGATGGTACCCGTCGTCTCGTTCCTGGGGCCTGCCATCGCGGGCATCCTGACCGGATCTCTGGTGATCGAGCAGATTTTCGCCATCCCCGGACTGGGCGCTCACTTTGTCGAAGCCGCGTTGATGAGCGACTATACGTTGGCCATGGCGGTGGTGCTGCTGTACACCGTGCTGTTGTACACGATGAACTTCGTCGTCGACCTGTCGTACTCGCTGATCGATCCTCGAGTCCGCTTGGAATAGCATGAACGGAAGCACAGAGACGATCGCATCGGTCGGTACGCAGCAGGGCGTCTCGTTGGCCAAGGAGGCTTGGCGGCGCTTGCGCAAGAGCTGGACGGCCACCCTGGCGCTATGGACGCTTGTGGTGCTGGCCACGCTGGCCGTACTGACCCCGCTGCTGCCGCTACAGCCGCCGCGACGCGTGGAAACGGATCGGGCTTTCGAGTCGCCCACGCTGGTCGGTCCCGAAGTGCCGCTGTTGCCCAGCGAAGCGACGCCGGACGAGCGGGACGCTGCGCTGGCCGAGGGTTTCGGACGCCTGGATCCGCTCAGCGAGCTGATGCTGCGCACCCGTGCTAATGTATTCGGCGGATGGTCCATCCCGTCGATTTTCGGCACGGACAAGCTCGGTCGCGATATCCTCTCTCGCCTTTTCTGGGGTGGCCGAGTCTCGTTGACCGTGGGCCTGGTCGCCGCGCTGGTGTCGTTGGTGATCGGAGTCACCTACGGAGCCGTATCGGCCTATGCCGGCGGTTGGGTCGACAACCTGATGATGCGTTTGGTGGACGTGATGTATTCGGTACCGTTCATCTTTGTGGTCATCTTTTTGATTACCATTTTGAACGCCGAGGGGATCAAGGAAGTCCTCGAACGCGATTACGGCGTCAACCGCATGGTGATCTTCTTTTTTTTGGTCGGCGCGATCTACTGGTTGACCATGGCGCGCGTGGTGCGAGGCCAAGTGCTGTCGCTGCGCAACGAACCGTTCGTCGAAGCAGCCCGAGCGATGGGCGCGGGCCATGGTCGCATCCTGCTGCACCACATCGTCCCCAACCTGTGGAGCGTGGTGATCGTGTACCTGACGCTGACGATCCCGCGCGTCATGCTGTTCGAAGCGTTTCTGTCCTTCCTGGGCCTGGGCGTCGAACCGCCCGACGTGTCCTGGGGGCTGCTGGCCAACGAGGGCATCCAGGCGATCACGCCCATTCGCATCGACTGGTGGCTGGTGGCCTACCCGGGTTTGGCGCTCGGCGTCACCCTGCTGGCACTGAACTTCCTGGGCGACGGGCTGCGCGATGCCCTGGATCCGCGGATGAAGAACCGCTGAGCCTGCATGATTCGTAACCCGAAGCGTCGGCAAGGAAAACCCGGACGGCGCCGCGTTCTCTGTGGGAACCGATTTATCTGAGGTCCAGCGGGCCGCACCGCCGCCTGTCGGCAGTGTGATCACGTTCCGCTACCAGGTGCCTTACAATGGCGGTGTGCCCGGTTTGCGTCTTTCGTCCGTGTCCGCAAGCCGACTGGGACCGAACCAACCGCCGAGGTTCGGCCGACGAACTCGACCACGGTCGGCGTCAAAGCCGATGTGGCCCTTGCGGGATCGCTGGATGGTTCTGCCGCGCGGCATTTCGAGTTCAACGCCAACAAACTCATTGCAGAGAAAACGGGCAAAGGATACGTCGAAACGGGAAACTGACTCCAGCCCCTTCCCCGTGGCACTGAAATAGCATCAAGCCCGTGAATGGCTGTGCAGGCCGCGTTTCCGGTGTAGAATGTTTTCCTGAATAATTGGTGCTGGGAATGGTACCAGGCTGCGATTGCCAGCGTGAAGATCAAACTTCGTTCGTCCTTTTCTCAAGAAGTGCCCACCGATGACGCGCAGGTTACCCGGATTGTTGCTGGCCTTGGCGGCGCTGTTCTGCGCCGCGTCTGCTGAGGCTGCGAAGCCGAATTTTATCATCATCAATGTCGACGACCTGGGCTATGCCGACATCGGCCCCTACGGTTCGGACAACCGAACGCCGCATCTGGACCGGATGGCTGCCGAGGGGCGGTTGCTGACAAGCCATTATGCCGCCCCGGTTTGCAGTCCGTCGCGCGCCGCGCTGTTGACCGGCTGTTACCCGAAACGCGTCCTGCCGATACAACACGTATTGTTTCCTGCGGCTGCCGTCGGCTTGCATCCGGACGAGGTGACGCCCAGCGGTCTGATCGGCGATTGGACCGAAGAGGTGGATTGGAGCGTGGGCCAAATCCTGGACACCCTCCGCGAACTGGAACTCGACCAGAACACGTTCGTGTTATTCACCTCGGATAACGGCGGCTCGCTTCGGCACGGCTCGTTCAACCATCCGCTGCGCGGCGCCAAGGGCAGCACCTTCGAGGGCGGCATGCGTGTCTGCACGATCGCTTGGTGGCCCGGCAAGATCCCCGCAGGAACGCGGACCGACGCGATTACCAGCATGATGGATCTGCTGCCCACGCTGGCCAATCTGGCCGGCGCAGCTTTGCCCGACGACCGTAAATGGGACGGTGTCGATCAGTGGCCGGTGTTGGCAGACGACGTCCAAACTGGCTGCGACCATTCTTCAAGGACATCTTTCAGGAACTGCAGCGCGGAAAAGCACTGGCGTCCTTTGTCTTTCACGAACGCCACTATCTGCTGGCAATCGATGGCACGGAGTATTTTTCTTCCGATTCGATTCACTGCTCCGGCTGTCTTTGTCGGGACAGCAAGACAGGCAAAAGGTCCTTCTATCATCAGATGCAGAGTCCGGTCTTGGTGCAGCCGGGAAAGAAGGAGGTCATTCCCTTGGCTCCCGAACCCATCGTGAAACAAGATGGGAGCAACAACTGGGGGTTAGCACCGTTCGAGAAATAACTGTCCGATGTCCCCTCGCCCCTCTGGGGAGAGGGCAGGGTGAGGGGGTCAGAAAGTGCGTCAGTTATTTCTCGAACGGTGCTTAGTAGCGGCCGGCGCGTTCCAGCATGCGTTCGCGGGGATCTTTCAGGCCGTCGGATAATCGTTTCAGAGCCTCGGTCTCGATCTGGCGGACTCGTTCGCGAGTCAATCCGAGGGCTTCGCCGATTTCTTTCAACGTGTGAGGTTCGGTATCTCCCAGGCCGAATCGCATTCGCAGCACGGTCGCCTCGCGGTGTTCCAATTCGTCCAGCATCCGCAGCGCGCTGGTCATGACATCGGTCTCCAGCAACTCGTCTTCGGGCGTCTTGGCTCGTTCATCCATCACCGTGTCGCCCAAGCTCCAACCGGCCTCGACCTGATCGGTCTGCGGAGTCAGGTTGTAGATGCGGATCGCCTTTTTGATGATCGGCAACTTTTTCTTGGGCAATCCCAACACGCGAGCGATCTCTTCCGGTGTGGGAGTCCGCCCCAGTTCTTCGCTCAACCGCGTGTTCGCTCGACGCCACTTCGACAGCAATTCCACCATGTACGCGGGAATGCGGATCGTCTTGGCCGAATTGATCAATGCCCGCTTGATCGATTGTTTGATCCAGTAGCTGGCATAGGTGCTGAAGCGGGTGCCCATGGTCGGATCGAAGCCTTCGACCGCCCGCAGCAGGCCCAGATTGCCTTCTTCGATCAGATCGGGCAGGCTGAGCCCTTTACCGACGTATCCGCGAGCGATGTTGACGACCAATCGCAAGTTGGCTCGGACCATGCGATCACGGGCTTCGGCGTCCCCCATCGCGATCCGCTCGGCCAGCATGGTTTCTTCCTCGGCGGTCAGCAAAGCGGTCGCGTTGATCTCGCGAAGATACGTTTCCAGAGGACTTTGCGGCGACGAGTCACTGGATCGGCGAGTGCGGCGGCCGCGGCGTACATCTTCCAGTTCCGGGTCGACGAATTCGTCAGGGTGATCGACGGTGGCCCCGGTAAGATGTTGGTTTTCGTAATGATCGACGGCCGCATACTGATCAACTCGAGTATAGCGCATGTAAGTCAGTTCTCGTGGGTGGCACGGACATCCGGTCCGTGCAAGACGCTTCGGCAATCCATTCTTCTCGCTGGGTAAGATCACGAAGTAGACGAAGATGGACTTGGCGGACGATTGCCCGTGTCGTGCCCTCTTGATCCAGCGTCCAATATCGGCCGATGTGCATGAACGACTGAAGCGCCACCGACGGGGGAAGAAGTTTAGCGGATGCGCGTGAAACACGAGCGCTGACCATTGATTCGGCTGACGCGATCACAGCGGATATGCCAAGTGGCGAATGGCTACCCGTAAAGCGACGCCCGTCCCCCCTGTCCCCTTGAATAAACCGAAAATCCCCTGCTCGGAGCGGGTCTCTGACCCCGCCGAAACCGCCGACCGTTGGTCTCCCAGGCCAGTGGCTTCTTCGTGTCACGTTTAGCGGGAAGAGGTTGAGGGCGCGCACGATACGAACGGGAGAATCGGCAAATCCCGATCAAGTTGTCTGATGTTCTCAAGAAGAATCCCCTCGGAGAGCCCGATCGTTTGATCTTGGTTTCCGAGGGGCGTCCTCCGAATTGTACCACTCAACCTCGGAGTACTTAAGTATGCACTGCAATCTGCTTCGCGATCTGAACTTTTTGGCGGTTTCTTTGGGATCTCGACCGAAAGTTCGCCAACAACGCCCGACAAGACGGGTGCTTATTGCACGCTTCCCGCCTGTAGAGAAACAGGGAACGGAACGGTCTGGAGGCTCCTGCTTCCATGCTTTCACCCAAGCACGCCAAGACGTGCCAAGCCCTCATTTTCTTCTTTCCAAGAAGCCGCTTGAGCAACGCCATGAACTTCGACCACTTCCCAATCGACCGACTGCGACCCGTGCCCTTGGATACCGTCTTGACACTCCGCGGCCCCCGGCGAGATCGTCACGATCGCGCCAAATGGCACACCGAACGAGGCCCGCTGTCGATCGCGGATGCGAAGTTCTTCAATTGGCATCAGGACCAAGGTGGCGGCGGTGCCATCGACCTGGTGATGCACCTGGCCGGCGTCGACTGCCGCACGGCGAGGATCTGGCTGGCGTCGTACGCCTCGGCCGGCCTTCCAACCACCGCCCTCCTCGCCGTTGACCCTTCTGGCGGGAAGCCGGCGACAGTCTGGAGGCCCGACGCCTTGCGTCTGCCCCAGGGCGATCCTCGCCGGCTGGCCCGCGTCCGCCATTGCCTCACGCATCGTCGAGGGCCGTGTACCTCGTTGCTGGAGCCGCTGTTGGAATTGGGCCAACTTTACGCGGACAGTCACGCCAAAGTAGTCTTCGTCTTGGTGGCCGGAAAGGCCCGGCGAGCTGTCGGGGCAAAACTGCGGGGGACCGGACCGCGAGTCTGGCGAGCCATGGCGTTTGGCAGCAACAAAGATCTGGGATATTTCTGGATCGGCGCCCGGGCCGCCCGCGAGATCGTGCTCTGCGAATCCGCCATCGCTGCGCTTAGCACCGTTCGCCGCCTACGCCCGTCGGCCCACGACTGGAATGACGTACTCACCTCGCACTGACGGCAAGCCTCATCACAGCCCAGCACACGCGACTCCACTCCCTACTGCACCTCAACCCCATCCGTGATCGCGACCGAATCCCCGTCGATAATCTCGCCCGCTCTCAGGGGAACCGCCTGTTGACCGTGGTGACTTGCCGAGGTACGATTTCATACTGCCAGTTGGGAGAGCTGTCTGCTGACGGTTCGAGTTCAGGCAACTGAACCCTAGCTGGCCTTTTTTGTGTATTGGATCACCCAATATACCTACTTTGCGTTGACGAATCTGGCGATCCTGGACTAAATGGGTCCGATTTCCTCCTCCTGGGCGCGGCAGAACTCTTCGAGGGAAAATGGTTCCACGTCGAACAAGAAATCAGCGATCTAATCGATCGCTACTTTCCCAACCTACCTCGCCCTAACGAACTCCACTTTGCGCCCTTGCGTCAAGGCAAACATGAATACCGTTCGTTGACTCGTGCTCAGCGACAATCACTGTTGACCGATTCTTGTTCGATCGTCACGAATTTGCTGTCAAACGAGATCGCCCTGTTCACAGTCATTGCCGACCAATCATGGTGGTTCAACAACAACGCGGGTAAATCAGGCAATGAACTATACGCAGAACTCTTCGAACATCCAGGCAAATGGCACGGCATTACATACCTCGGAAACGACCCCGCAATTCGAACACGTATCAACAATGTGTGGGCTTGATCCGAACCAAGAATGTAACGGAACTAATCGCGATACAGTCGGCGTCGGTCGACGCGGCCTCGAAGGCGTCCCGGATCGAATCCAGATCGGTCGTTTCAAACGAGGCGACGTAGGTGAACTCGAGCACCCCCGGCGAATCCGGCGCGGTGAACGTCCATCGCGTCAGCCATGCAAGGCTATCTTCATCGATAAGAATCACATGGCCGGGGGCTTTTGTCGAGGGGCTGTATACAGTGTATGAACTGGGCATACGGTGCCGGAAGGTTCTAGGCGGCTGAATTGGGTTTGGATGGGCCTTCGGGCCTCGACATTGTTGCTCGATGACTCGGCGTTTCGCGGCGGATTTGCGGTGAGGCGTGGGGGATTCGCCGATTTCTTGGTTGATTCGCTCCGGCAAAGCGGCTTCGGCACGGTTGTTGCATCCGCTGGGATTTTGCAGAAACGGGAAACCCATCAACCATTTGCCGGGAGTCGAGTCATGTCGGATGATCAGAGATTGCTTGTTGTGGACGATGAAGAGGCGATCGGCGAGGGCTGCCGCCGCATCTTCACTCGCTTGGGCTACGAAGTGGAGAACACGAACGATGCACGGGTCGGGTTGCAGTTGGCCGAAAAGAACGAATACGCTGCGATCCTGCTGGACATCAAAATGCCGAACATGACGGGGATCGAGTTCCTCGAACAACTACGGGTAACGCGACCCCAGGTGCCGGTGATCTTTATGACTGGCTATCCCAGCGTGCCGAACACCATTGCGGCGATTCGACTGGGCGCGGCCGGCTATGTGACCAAGCCGTTTACGCCGGAGGAGATTGCCGCCGCTGTCCAGAAACACGTCTGCGGCGCCGTCGAGCCGACCGAAGAAACGTCCGTACAGGAGGATTCTTGGACGCCCGGCGCCGAAGGATACTTGTTCCTGCATGATTCCTGGGTCCAGTACGGCCAGGACGGTACGGCTCGGACCGGCACGCTGACGCCGCGTACCCAGGCGGGAAGCATTCGAGGAATCCGGTTGCCGAAGGTTGGCGAAGTTGTGTACCAAGGTTTGCCGCTGGCGGCGATCAACCGCGACGGTGCGCCGCCGCTCGTGGTCGTCTCCCCGGTGTCGGGCATCGTCGAAGGGGTGAATCAATCGTTGGGCAAAGAGCCATCCGCTCTTTGGGACGATCCCACGGGCAGCGGGTGGATCGCGTCGATCCGACCGACTCGCTACGACGAAGAGGTCGAGCAGTGTCGTCGCCGCCGAGTGATTCTGGTGAACGCCGACGCCGAAACGTCGGCGGTTCAGCAGGCGAAGCTGACGGCATTGGGCCATCATGTCCGCGTCGCTACCAACTGGGACGAACTGGGTCCGGCGCTGCAAGACAACGGCTGTGGCGCGGTGCTGGTGGACGCGGCGTCGTTCGGGCAACAGGGTCCGGCGCTGATCGAGCGGCTGAATGCTGCGGCGCCCGAGAAGAAGATTGTCTTGCTGGGAACCAGCGATCCGTCGCTGGAGGCCGCGTATCGTTCGCACCGCATCTTCTACTATGCCGTCGAGCCGTTCGCGGACAACGAGATCATCGAAATCCTTCAGGCCGCTTTTCGCCCGTCGACGCCAAAGGCGAAAGCCAGCGATGCGCCAAAGGCGAATCAGGATCACATCGCCACGCTGAAGATCGTGAATCGTAACGGTGGCAAAGTGCGATTGGTGGCAGAAGCGGGCTTGCTGCCGGGGCATGAAGGGTTGGGGATGCTGATCCGTCGGCGACTGTTGGATCGTCTGTTACCCGTCGAGACCACGTTCGGCGAACGGGTGGTCACGCCCAACAGCATCGCTGCCGACGCCGCCGTTTGCGACCGCGTGGTCGTGCTGATGGCTCGTGACATCGATCGGCTGCCTGGCAGCTTGCTGCGCGACGTTTGTGCGGCTTACGTGTCGGCCAGCGGCATGGATCTGGGGAACGTGACCACGTTCGTCATCCAGCCAACTCGTCAGGAGGAAGGATTGAGCGGTCTGAGCGACGAGACCTTGGTGGCCTTGGCCGATCACATCGTCCACGATCTGACCTCGTACCCAGCGCTACGGACCGGACGGACCAGCAACGCCAACGAGAAGTAGTCGTCGTCATGCCCCAAGACCTCAGCCTCGACACCGTCGAAGAATTGGCTCACGCCCGCGTCCAGGATTGTTATCAGTGTGGCAAGTGTTCCGCAGGTTGTCCCATCGTCGAACGGATGGACAACCTGCCGAACCAGTTGTTGCGTCTGTTACAGTTGGGTCGGATCGAACGCGCCGCAGCATCGGCGGCGATCTGGGAATGCGTGTCGTGCATGACCTGTACGACGCGGTGCCCGAAAGCGGTGGACTGTGCCGGGCTGTTGGACGCCTTGCGTCAGCTTTCGATCGAGCATGGATTCGCCTCGCCGGCCCAGCGCCGCACGATCCTGTTTCAACGGGCATTTTTGGACAACATTCGCCGCAACGGGCGACTGGCCGAGTTGGAGCTGGTGCGGCAGTTCAAGATGCAGGGATTCCTGGATGACTTGAGCGTTCCCCAGTTGTTCAAGGACGCCCTGTTGGGGCCGCAGTTGCTGCGGCGTAGAAAACTGCATCTGCGACCGCGGCGAGTGAAAGACCGGAAGCTGGTAGGACGCATTTTCGCCCGCTGCCAGGCGAACGGCGAAAAGCCCTAACCCACCCGAAGAACATCCTCCCGAAAATCAAGATCATGGAAATCGGCTACTATCCCGGATGTGCGTTGCACGGATCGTCGAACGACTACGAGATGTCGGTTCGTGCGTGCCTGGCCGCCTTGGGGGTACGATTGCGTGAGCTGGACGACTGGATCTGCTGCGGCGCGACGGCGGCGCATTCGCTGAATCACAAATTGGCCGTAGCCCTTCCGGCGCGGAACCTGGGGTTGGCCGAACGGGACGGGATGGAAGAGCTGCTGGCTCCGTGCCCCATGTGTTCGATGCAGCTCATGAAGGCTCGTCGGCTGTTGTTCGCCAACGACGCGCTGCAGCAAGAGATCTCGGCGATCGTCGAACTAGATGTCCGCGGCACCACGCAGGTCTGTAACCTGATCCAGATCTTTCAGCAAGTCGGTTACGAACGCATCCAGCAGGCCGCCACCCAGCAGCTTGGCGAATTTCGGCCCGCTTGCTATTACGGTTGCCTGTTGACGCGCCCGCCGGGTGTTGTGCAGTTCGACGATTGCGAGCATCCCCAGTCGATGGAATCGTTGCTGAGCGAATTGGGCGCCGCCCCGGTGGAATGGAACTACAAGACCGAATGTTGCGGGGCCGGGATGACGATGGCCAACGAGGCGACGGTCTTGGAGTTGGGGCATCGCATCTTGAGCAATGCTGCGGCGCACGGCGCCAACTGCCTGGTGGTCGCGTGTCCCATGTGCCACGTCAATCTGGACATGAAGCAGGCAGCCATCAACCAGCGTTACTCGGCAGAGCATGACATGGTGGTCTACTATCTCTCGGATCTGGTGGGGCTGGCGTTGGGGTTGGCACCGGCGGCATTGGGCATCCCGCGTCACTTCGTAGTGAGGAAGTAGGTCGGCCATGGCTCGGATCGGCGTATTCACGTGCTGGTGTGGCGAGAACATCGCTCGCAATGTCGACGTGCAGAGCGTGGCCGAACAAGCGGCTCAATTGCCGGGCGTCCGCTGCTCGCAGACCCACAAGTACATGTGCTCCGATCCGGGCCAGAAGCTGATCCGCGATACGATCGCCGCCGAACGATTGGACGGCGTCGTGATCGCCTCCTGCTCGCCGCACATGCACCTGAAGACGTTTCGCAAAGCGGCCGAGCATGCGGACCTGAATCCTTACCTGGTCGAAATGGCAAACGTCCGCGAGCAGTGCTCGTGGGTCCATTCCCAGCGCTCTCGCGCGACGGCCAAAGCGGTCGACCTGATCCGCGTCGCCGTGGCCAAAGTCCGCCATAATCGGGCCTTGGAACCGATCCAGGTCCCCGTGACTCGCAAGGTGCTGGTCGTCGGCGGTGGGGTGGCCGGGATCCAGGCCGCCTTGGACATCGCCGACTCGGGAGTGCCGGTGGTGCTGGTCGAGCGCGAACCGTCGATCGGCGGTAAGATGGCCGGATTGTCCGAAACGTTCCCGACACTCGACTGTTCGCAATGCATTCTGACCCCGCGCATGGTCGAGGTGGCTCAGCATCCGAACATCACGCTGCATACGTGCTCGGAAGTCGAGCAGGTCGAAGGCTACGTGGGCAACTTTCGAGTCACGATCCGCAAGCAGGCTCGGTATATCGACGTCGACAAGTGTACGGGCTGTGGTCAGTGTTGGAACGCTTGCCCGTCGAAGAAGACCCCCAGCGAATTCGATTACGGTTTGGGCAAACGTACGGCCATTTATACCCCCTTTCCTCAAGCCGTTCCGGCTCGACCGGTGATCGACCGCGACGCCTGTTTGCGATTGACCAAGGGGCGTTGCGGCATCTGCGTCAAGAAATGCCAGGCCGATGCGATCCGCTTCGATGACCAGGACGAACTGGTGAGTGAAGACATCGGGGCCATCATCGTGGCCACGGGCTACCAGCTTTACGAGATCGGCAAGCCCGACGGGCAAGGCCGCGTCACGGGTTATGGCGAGTACGGCTACGGCCGCTATCCGGACGTGATCAGCTCGCTGCAATTCGAGCGGCTGGTGTCGGCATCGGGTCCCACGGGCGGAGAAATCCGGCGACCGTCCGACGGCGCCGTTCCCAAAACTGTTGTGTTCATCAGTTGCGTCGGGTCACGCGACAACGCCAAGGGATTGTCGTATTGTTCGAAGATCTGCTGCATGGTCAACGCCAAGCACACGATGCTGTACAAGCATAAGGTCCATGACGGACAAGCGCACGTGTTCTATATGGACATCCGGGCTGGCGGCAAGAATTACGACGAATTCGTCCGGCGGGCGATCGAGCAGGACGGCGCCCATTACCATCGCGGCCGAGTCTCGAAGATCACGCAAGAGGACGGACGGCTGATCGTTCGCGGCGTCGACACGCTGGCTGGCGAACCGCTGACGATCGCCGCCGATTTGGTCGTGCTGGCGGCGGCCATGCGGCCGGCGACGGGTGTCGAGGATTTGGCGCAAAAGGTGAACGTCGGCTACGACGAGTTCGGCTTCCTATGCGAATCGCATCCCAAGCTCCGGCCGGTCGAGACCAACGCCGCCGGGGTCTTCGTCTGTGGCGCCTGCCACGGTCCCAAGGACATCCCCGAGTCCGTGACGCAGGCCTCGGCGGCTGCCGCCAAGGTGTTGTTGATGTTCAGCCGCGATCGGTTATACCGCGAGCCGGAGATCGCCCACGTGCAAGAATCGGCCTGTGCCGGCTGCTTTGCCTGCCGCCGCAGCTGTCCCTACCATGCGATCGATCCGGCCGAGATCCGAGACCGCCAGGGCCAGCTCGTCCGGCGCGTGGCCCGCGTCAACCCGGGGCTGTGCATGGGCTGCGGTACGTGCGTGGCATTGTGCGTGTCCAAGAGCGTCGATCTGGAAGGATTTTCCGAAGAACAGGTATATGCGATGGTGGAGAGCCTGCGATGAACACTGCTGCTTCCGACCCGGCCAATGGCGAATTCGAACCCAAGATCGTGGCCTACGTCTGCAACTGGTGTACCTATCTGGGCGCCGATCTGGCGGGTACGAACCGCCTGGAGTATCCGGCCAACGTTCGCATCATCCGTCTGCCGTGTACCGGACGCATCGACTTTAACCTGATCGTCAAGGCGTTCGAGATCGGGGCCGACGCGGTGCTGGTTTCCGGTTGTCATCCCGGCGACTGCCACTATACGAGCGGCAACTATCACGCCAGGCGGCGCTGGATGCTGTTCCGCGAGTTGCTCGCGACGCTGGGGATCGAGACCGAGCGGGTCCATTTCACCTGGATTTCGGCAGCCGAGGGCAAGAAGTTCCAGCAATTGATTTCCGAGATCACATCCACGACGCGGGACTTGGGGCCGTACCACGCGTATCGAGAGATCTGCGAGACCTGTGAGGTTTGACTATGCTGCAACCGCTCCGCGAAACATGCCGCCGCCTGCTGGACGACGGGACCGTCCAAGTCGTGATCGGGTACGGCCAGGCCATGCGGGCCGTCGAGCCCTACCCGGTCTTCATCACCGACCCGAACGACGTGGGGCAATTGGTCTGGAACGAACAGTGCCGAACGAACCTGGTCAAATACCTGCTGCGGCAAGAGATCCGGGCGTTGGGCAAACCGGCGATCGTCGTCAAAGGCTGCGACGAACGGGCTCTTGTCGTGTTGGAGCAAGAGTCGCAGATCGAGCGGTCCGAAATCGTGGTGATCGGTGTGGCCTGCGACGGGATGGCCGAGGCACGTTGCGAGGTCTGCGACGCCCATCAGCCTCGCTTTGCCGATCACACCATCGGTCACGCCACGAATAAGGAGCAGTCGGCCGAGCGGCGTTACGCCCACCTGGCCGAATTCCAGGAACGGCCGATTGCGGACCGCATGGATTATTGGAAAGCCGAATTGGAGCGTTGCGTCAAGTGCTATGCCTGCCGGCAGAGTTGTCCGCTGTGCTACTGTCAACGGTGCATCGTCGAGAAGAACCGTCCGGCCGTCCTGGACACCTCGCCCACGCTCAAGGGCAATTTCGCCTGGCACATCGTCCGCGCATTTCACCTGGCGGGCCGTTGCGTCGGTTGCGACCAATGTTCGCGTGTCTGCCCGGAAGGGATCGACCTGCGATTGTTGAACCAGTCGATGGCCCGGGCATCGGAGGCGAGTTTCGGCCACCGTTCCGGAACGGATCCTCAGGCCGAGTTGGTCCTGGGCAATTTTTCGAAGCAGGACCAGGAGCAATTCATCCGCTGAGCGGAGGTCAAGAAACGAGCCATGAGTCAAATCATCTCCCAACCAGCGATCCGGCGGCTTGTCAAACAGTGGCTGCGCGAAGGAAAACGCGTCGTCGCGCCCGTGCAGATCCGGCCGGACCTGGTCAGTTACCAGCCGGTGCGCAGCGCGGATCAATTCTTGCTCGACGGCTTCATCCGCCCGCTGAACTCGATCAAGGAAGTCGTGTTCCCGCGACACGAGCAGTTGTTCCAGTATCGCGTCCGAGGCAAACAGATCGACTTGCTGCCAGCGCCGCTGCCCGACATCGAACGGATCGTCCTGGCCGCTCGGCCCTGCGATGCGGCTGCTCTGCCGATCCTGGACCACGTGTTCAACTGGGAATCCCGGGATGCGGCTTACAACCAGCGGCGAAAACTCACGACGGTCGTCGCGCTGGCGTGCATGGAGCATGACGCCCATTGCTTCTGCACCTCCCTGGGCGGCGGACCCGACGACACTCGCGGCAGCGATGCGCTGCTGTTCGATCTGGGCGACGACACTCTGGAAGTCCGCTGTGTCACCGACAAGGGCCAGAACCTGTTCGCCGGGCAGACGGAAAGCTCGACGCGCACGGCTCCCTCCGTCCCCGGTCCCGAACGGCAAGCCGATCTGCAGCAGGTTGGCCAGCAGTTAGAGCAGGCTTTCGAGCGATCCGATTGGGCAGCCTGGACGAATCGCTGTTTGGGCTGCGGAGCCTGTGCGTTTGGCTGCCCCGCCTGTCACTGTTTTGACATGGTCGACGAAGGCGGCCCGACGTGCGGCGCGCGGGTACGCAACTGGGACGCCTGCCAATTCGGCCAGTTCACGCTGCACGCCTCGGGCCACAACCCGCGCAGCGCCCAGTCGCAGCGCCAACGGCAGCGAATCTATCACAAGTTCCACGTCTATCCGCAGAAGTTCGGCGAACTCCTTTGCACCGGTTGCGGCAACTGCACCCGCAACTGCCCCGTCAGCCTGGGAGTCTTGCCGGTATTGGAGGCGATGCAAGCCGAGGGAGCATAGGCCAAACCCATGACCAACATCTACCAACCCGACCTGATGGAAGTGCTGGACGTGCAACAACAGACGGCGGATGTGAAATCCGTGCGCGTGCGGTTTCGCGATGAAGCGCGAAGCGACGATTTTCACTTTCGCGTCGGCCAGTTTGGCATGTTTTCGTTGTTCGGCTACGGCGAATCCACCTTCAACATCTGCTCCAGTTCCAATTGGAAGGATTTCGTCGAGTTCTGCTTTCGCCGCACCGGCCGCGTGACGGAAGCCTTATGGTCGCTGGAAAAGAATGACACAATCGGCTTCCGCGGCCCTTACGGCAACAGCTACCCGATGGACAAGTGGGTGGGCAAAAACCTGATTTTCATCGGTGGCGGCATCGCCATGCCTCCGCTTCGCTGTGCGATCTGGTATGCGTTGGAAAACCGCGGTCAGTTCGGTGACATCACGATTGTCTATGGCGCTCGTCGTGCCCAGGATCTGGTCTTTCGCAAGGAGCTGGACCGCTGGGCCGAATACGACCGGGTGCGCGTGGTGCGTTGTGTGGACCCGGGCGGTGAAACGCCGGACTGGACCGGAGAAGTCGGTTTCGTCCCTGCCGTTACTGAGCAGGCGCAGATTCCCGCCGATAACGCCGTCGCTCTGGTGATCGGCCCGCCGGTGATGATCAAGTTCACTCTGCCCGTGCTGGCCAAGATGGGCCTGGCCGATCGCGACATCTACACCAGTTTGGAAAATCGCATGAAGTGCGGCGTGGGCAAATGCGGCCGCTGCAACTGCGGTCCCGTCTACGTCTGCAAAGAAGGCCCCGTGTTCACCCTCGAACAGCTCAAGGCCCTGCCGAGCGATTACTGAGGACGTGGGCTACAATAGCTCCTGGGTTTCGTTGAATGTTCTGGTGAGCGGCACGGCGTTAGCACCGTTCGAGGAATAACTGTCCGATGTCCCCTCGCCACTCCGGGGAGAGGGCAGGGTGAGGGGGCCGAAAGTGCGTCAGTTATTTCTCGAACGGTGCTTAGCCGCCGATGCGGACCGAAAACCGGCGGCTAGACGCCAACGCCTTGTGTGCGTGTTGGTCAGCCATCCCATGGAATCCGATAGGTCCCCATCTTCGCGAGGCCAGAGTACCAAGTGCCCGTGATCGGGCATCACGCAAAAGGCGAGCAGCCGCATGTCGACCTGCTCCCGAGACATATCCTCCCGTTGCAATTCGTGGTCGTCGGGGTATGACGCTATCACACCCACTCAACCCGCTTTCCGCAAGAGAATGAGACTCGACCCCCATTTCCCCCCCATTCCCCGCCCCATTTCTTCCCCACGTCGACACGATCCATCTCTTCTCTTTGACAGTGGGCAGTTGACGAGACCCGCCAGGGGCTGTACCATGCGGCGGTTGATGGTGGAAACCGGAGGAGTTGACTCCGGCCAGCGGAGGGGAGCGAGGTGCACATGACGCGACTGGAGATCGCCACCCTGGCGTGCAAGATCCTCGCTGTCTGGATGTTTGTCCAGACAGTACTCATGGCTTACACTTTCGTTAACATGTTCGTGAGCCTGCTCATTGGCGTGTTTGGCAACGATCGCGTGGCCACCGAGCTGGTTGCTGCAGGATTCGCCAGCCTCCACGTGCTGGTACTGCTGCTGATCGGGCTGGTGCTTTGGTTCAAGGCGGGGGCGCTGGCTGCCCGCATGGTGTCGGATGATCCGGCGCCGGTCACGCGGCCGGATCTGACGCAAGAAGCCGTGCTGGCCATCGCGCTGACGGCTGTCGGCGCTTTTACGCTGATCAGTGTGCTCCGACCCATGGCGACCAGTATCATCCACATGTCCCTTGCCGACGAGACGTGGGCGAGTCCCCGATGGCAAGCGGTTTTCTGGTCGTCCATGATCGGGCTGGCGCTGTCCATGTGGCTGATCTTCGGTTCCCGGGGCATCGCGCGATTCGTGTTGTGGGTCCGCACCGCCGGCG
>SKKK01000641.1 GCA_007121535.1 Planctomycetaceae bacterium
ATGCGGACGGCCACAAGATGTTCCAGGCGAACCCGGCAGCATACGTCAACGCCGACTTGGCGCTGGACGGAAACTGCGCCGTGTGCGCCGCGAACATGGGCAAATCGGTCGCCGGCCGCCCAGACATCGTCGCCATACACAACGGCTTGCGATACCTGTTCCCCTCGGAGGAACTGCGCGACCAGTTTCTTGCCAGTCCCGAGCGTTTTGTGTCCACCGGCGATACCGGTGCTTCCTCGACGACCGGATCTGCCACCAGGCCACCCGTCGGTTCCGGCAGCCGCTAGTACCATATGGAATCAGCGGAGTTGCATGTTCCGATTCACATTTTTTTGGTTATCAAACCTGTCTCCACCGGTACGGGACCGGTGGGGACGAAGACCGTCCGATGTTCCGGTGATTCAAGTGACCTTTGCCGGCCTGGTTTGCAGGCTGGCAAGTATCCGAAGAGGTGCAAGATGACACGTGTCGTTCCGTTGATTGAAGACAGCCAGAACGCGGCGGTGGTCGCCGTGTTTCAAGAGATTCAAAGCGCGTTCGGGAAGGTTCCCAACCTGTTTCGCGTGTACGCTCACCATCCCCCGCTATTGCGAGCGAACTGGGACAAAGTCAAAGCCGTGATGATGGAAGGGCGTTTGCGCCGCGAAGTCAAAGAGACGATCGCGCTGCTGGTATCCAAGGACAACGGCTGCGCCTACTGCGTGGCGGCTCACACGGCAGCGCTCCGCTCGCTGGCCATGGGGGAGGAGCAGATCGCGGCGTTGGAGCAGAGCCTGGAGGCGGTTGCCTTCGGGCCCAGGGAAGCGGCGCTGATCGACCTGGCACGTCAAGCCAACCGCCAGCCGCACGCCGTCACCGACGCGCAGTTTCATGCGCTCCGAGAAACGGGCGCCCAAGACGCCGAGATCGTGGAAGCGCTGGGCGTCATGGAGGTGTTTGCCGCCTTCAACCGCTTCTTGGATACGCTGCAAGTCGACATCGATTTCTAATCCGGCGCCTTGCGGTCGCAAGGGGTCGGGAGTCGTTTTCGGAGAAGGCGTCCTCCATCTGGTTCGTCGTTGCCTGAAAACGACTCCCGACCCCGTTCGCGCTGGGTACCACCGAATCGAATCCGACACTCATGGTTTTGCCGGTCTTGAGCGACTGCCAACGTACCATTGGACCAACGTCTCAGGCGAGATTCCGAGATGGTAGCCAAGGATGATTCGCTGGTTGATCCAAGTAGTTCTCCAAGGGCCGAGCATTTCCCAGCGTCGTGCGGATGTGGTGGCCGTCGCGGACGCAATGGCGATCTTGCCATGTCTACGAAGCCGTCGGATGAATTCGAAGTCCTCCATGATCGGCAGCTCGGGAAAGCCGCCCCACCGACGAAACGTTTCAGCCCGCAGGAAAATGGCTTGATCGCCGTAGGGCATTTGCAGCCATCGCGATCGCAGATTCACCATCCACTCGATCAAGCGGAAAGCTCGGCGAGTCCCGTCGATGCGCAGACGGAACGCGCCGGCGACAACGGCCCGTCGGGCAAGTAGCTCGCGGACACGTTCCTCGAAGCGTTCGGGCAAGCGCGTGTCGGCATGAAGGAAGATCAGGATTTCGCCGGTAGCCGCCTGCGCGCCGGCATTCATCTGGCGGGCGAGTCCCGCGGGCGAGCGAACCAGCAATGCGCCGCGATCGAGCGCCAGCGAATCGGTCCCGTCGCAACTGCCGCCGTCGACGACGATCGTCTCGGTGTTTCGAGCGCCTTGCAGCGCCGACAAAGTGCCATCGAGATGGCTCACTTCATTCAAGGCGGGAATGATGACGGAAATCCGGGGTGGATTCGATGCGGACTTTGACTCACCCTTCACACGCTGCCACACTGGCAGGTCTTCCGGGCGATCCACGTCGGACAGCGGCGTCAGCAGCGAAGTCGCCAGTCCGAGTTCCTCGGCGCGCGTTTGGGTCTCGCAAAGCACCGTTTCCTGCCCCCAGGCGATGCCGGCGAATAACGCGGGGATCGGCCGCCGCAGTCCGATCAAGTAGTATCCGCCATCGGTGGCCGGGCCGAGGACGAGGTCCGCGGTGGCCAAACGCTCGAAGGCGTCCTCGGCCAGACCCGACGTGATGTCGGGACAGTCCGTTCCCACAACGATCACGCGATCCGCGCCGGCCGCGAAGGCCTCGGCAATCGCCCGCAGCATCCGGTCACCGAGATCGCCCGGCCCCTGCGGCAGGTAGGGGAACGAATCGCCGAAGCGATCCCGCATCCGAGCCTCGTCCCCGCCCTCGAATCGCACTTCGACCGACACCGACGCCTGCCCTGCCAGCTCGCGAGCCCAGGCCAACGCATGATCCGTCATGTCGCCTTGCAGTTGGGCGGCACCCTCCGGCCCCAGCCGCGGAATCATCCGCGTCTTGGTGCGATGCGGCTCGGGATAACGCGTAAAGATGATCAGGTGTCGTGACACGGACGCACTACTTGTCCAACGACGTGTAATCTTTGTAGGGATAGGCAACCTGCCGGTCTGCTTGGAAATCGTGGGCGGTCATCCAAGCGAACGTGCGTTGGTTCGGGTTGGCCGGATCCGGCTCGGGGAGCGGCACGCCATCCGCTTCCGCATAAATGGTCCGGACGACTCGCACCGACTGGGATGCAGGGGGAACCAATGCGTAGTCCACGCCTCGCGTCACGGCGAGCCACGTGTTGTCGCGGAATCCGCGTTGCAGCCGGTTTCGTGCGGCTGCCGCGTAGACTGCTTTCTCCTCGTCGGATAGCGTGGGCGCTTTCTCGATCAGGGCGATCAGTTTCTGCGTTTCCGAGAGGTCGAAGGAAACCCATCCGTAGGGCGGCAGGAACGCCTCCATCTTGCAGTGCGAAGGCGATTCCTTTGGAAACATGTTCAGTCCGTACGCCACGCGAGTTGGTACGCCCAGGCTGCGTCCGAACGTGGCACACAGGCCGTGATAGTCGCTGCAGTGCCCGCGCCGCTGCTGAAACGCGTGCTCGGCACTGGCCTGAAGCGACGCCTGGACGTGATCGTACTTCATGTTGCGGTCGATCCATTGGATCGAGGCGAACAGCGACGCTGCCGGAGACCGACCACCCTTCAGCAGATTCTGCAGCACGCCTTGGAACGCATCGTTCGCGGCAAGGCCATCAACGTCGCGAAAATACGGGACAAAACTCTCCGGCCAATGCTCGACGGGAATGATGCGGCCCGGATCGACGTCCCAATCCATCTGCCATACCTTGGCTTGGAAGCGGTGACGGATGATCTGCGCTCCCTTGGGCGATCGGAATTCGAAGTAGGCAAACGTGTTTCCGTACACGGGTTCTGTGTTGATCTGCGGATCGACGGTGACGGGAAAGGTGCTCAATTGGCTGTCGCGAACGTCCTGCGCGGCATCCGACTGGGGCAGCGGCAGCCACACATGGAGCACCTTGGTGTGGTACGGTGCGGTGACCACAGCGGAGAAATCGACCTGGTATTGCACGGGTTCGCTGCGTTTGCCCGAGTAATCCTGTCCGGCATCGAGCGGCTGCGGCTGCTGCTGGGCAATCGAGGTGCCCGGAAGGCAAAGTCGGAGAAACAGACCGAGCGCGGCCGCGCCAAGCATCAGCGCGATTCGAGAGTTCTTCATGCTAACTACCTTTACAGTGATTCGTCGCGACGGAGCGTCTACGACGACGACAGGGAAACGACGGAAGTAAAACGGTGGGTCGGCCGTGGCCGTGGCGGCGCAAATCCGTGCAGCTTCGTCGTCTCGGCGGTGATGTGAAAACCAGCGGCGACTTCCGCCAAGGAATGCTCGAAAGCGGATCGCAGGTGATCCGGCGCCATCAAGACCCGAGCGTTGAACAAGATCTGTGCCATTTGCCGACTCCTGTCGAACCGACCCCGGATCGCCGGTTGAACGGCGGTGCCGGTCAAATTTCCGGCGACGGTGTCTTGGCCGGTGGCCAGGCGGAACTTGACGTGGGCAATTTCGACGGGTCGCGAGCGCAATTGCCGTTGGAAGTGACGAAGCAGTTGATCGGCGAATTCTTGCCAATGGACAGGCGATCCTGCGGCCAATCGCAGGTGGGCGTTCAGGAATCCCAGCGCAGCTTCTCCCTCGGCGTACCGGTCGTAGTCGACCGGGGCGATCCGCTGTCCGCACACGCCGAGAGTCGCCAGACGTTCGACCCAGACGTCGACTCCGACGCCGCTGGCTGCGGACATCGTCAAGACCGGTGTATCGGGAACGAGTTCGGTGACCAGCGTCCGGCAACGGTCCAGAGTCTCCGCGGAAGCCAGGTCCGCCTTGTTGACCACCAGCAGATCAGCCTCCTCGATCTGCTTGCGGATGATGTACAACACATGATCGGGCAGGCCGGCGTGGGATGCTCTGTCGAGCGCTTCGATCGTGCGCTGCGGGTCCAGCAGGACGGTAAAGGGAGCCAACCGGTATTGCTGGCGGTGACGCTTCTTGAGTGGCTGCAGGACGGTGGCCGAGATATCGGTGCAACTTCCCACGGGTTCGCATAGAATCACGTTCGGGTCGAGTCGCGACGTCAAATCGCCGAGTGCTTCCACCAGATCTGGAAAGCGGCAGCAGAAACAGCCTCCGGCGACTTCTCGAACTGCGCCGCGGTGGGAAGCCTCAAGAATGGACGTATCCACCAGATCGCGTCCTTCGTCGTTCGTCACGAGTCCCACGCGGAGCCCTTCGTTGCGAAACCGGTCGGCCAGATATTTCATCAAGGTGGTCTTTCCAGCGCCCAGGAATCCTCCCACCAGAACCAATTGACAGCGAGCGTTGGCGACGGCCGGCGGCGACACGGCCAATCTCGGCGAAACGGACGGGACCGGGGCGATGACGGGGGTGGACTGTCGCCCAGTCTTCCGTTGCGACACGGGTTCCGGCTGGCCCATGCGTGAGAGAATCACGTGGATGCCGCTTCCGACCACCGCCCCGAGTACCGGCCCGAGAATGTACACCGTGAAGAAGCCGCCCTGCGGGCCGGGAATCGCGATGCTTCGCCAACCGGTCAAGTACGAGAACAGCCGAGGCCCGAAGTCTCGCGCCGGGTTGAATCCCGCCTGGGTCAACGGCGCGAAGACCGAGATGATGATGGCCAAGCCGAGACCGACGCAAATCGCGACGGAGCCGACGGTGGGACGCCGCGTTCCTCGAGGCGCGGAGGCCGCGAAAACGATGAATGCCAACAGCGCCGTCCCGGCGCCTTCCGCCATCATCGCCTGAAACAAGGAAAACGAAGCGGGCAGTTGGGCCGATCCGCCGAACATGGCGGGATTCGGGAAGTACTGGCCGTAGATCATCGCCGACCGTTCGCTGCCCGCGGCGCCCCGTACAATCCCCTGACCTTGTTCGAAAAGCTCGATCAGGCCGCCGAAAAGCACGTAGAGCGAGGCCGCTGCCAGGAACGCCCCGGCCACTTGAGCCAGCACGTACTTCGCAACTCTCGGCCAAGCAAAACCGCGGAAGACAGCCATGGCGATCGTAATGGCCGGGTTCAAGTGAGCACCACTCAGGCTGGCGGTGGCATAGATCGCCACCCCGACGGCGATTCCCCATACGGCGGCTACCTGCCACAAACCCACCAGCCCATCGGCCAGAACCGCCACGTGAACGGCGCCGATCCCAAAGAAAACCAGGATGAAGGTACCCAGCAGTTCGCCAGTAAACTCGGCATCGGGTCGGATAAAATCATCATTCACAAGTGCTGCCTCCGGGATTCTCATGAAAAAAAGGAACATTCAGACGAGGAAAAGGCGACAGGCGCCCAATCCCGATGATCGGCCGACAGCCACTACGTCAGTATCCTTCTACCCGGAGATCCGGGACGCGCTGGAAATGCCCGATGTTTCGCGTCGCCAGAACCTCATGCGTCGTATCCAGGATCGCCATCTAGGAGGATCTGTAAGCGGCGTCGTCGATTTCGATGGTCTTGGACATCGGCATTCCTTCATGTTATCGGTTTTTACAGCGCGTTTGCACACATTGTACGTTGCCGGCGCGACGTGATGTACCACGGAAGTCATGACAAAACAGGAATCTTCAGGAAGCCTGGCTCTGGCCGTCGCGAATCGCCCCTCGGCAACCCGAGCCGGCGCCGGCGGTGCAGCCGTAACAGTGCTGGCCGGTGGCAATCGAGCGGCGAGCGATGGCCTGCGCGTCGAACTCGCGGATGTTCTGGGGCAGCCCGCGCCGCATAGTCACTCCCAGCATTTGATTGAAGTCGCAATCGTACAACCGGCCTTCCCAGTCGACCGACAGCGTCGTCCGGCACATCACGCCGGCGGCCGCAGCCGGATTGTACGCTTCGATCAAGCGTTCCATGTACCGATCGTACTCGCCCGTTTCGCACAGGTGATCCAGGAACCGGCCGATCGGCATGTTGGTGATCGCGATCAAGCGGTTGAAGACGATGCCGTACCGCGCGGCCAGTTCGCGGCGATAAGCTTGCTCCAAGTCGGCTTGCCGCGGCGGCAGCGCCGTACCGACCGGGTTGTACACCAACGTCAATTCCAGCCCGCTGCCGGGTACGCCGTAGCCGCGGACGTTCAACTGCTGTAGAACCTCGATCGACCGTTTGAACGCCCGGTTGCCGCGTTGCGCATCGACGTTCTCTTCCAGATAGCAGGGCAGCGAGGCGACGATCTCGACCCGCTGCGCGGCCAGGAATTCCGGCAAGTCCGTGTAGCCGGGCGCACGGAGAATCGTCAGGTTGCAGCGATCGATGACGTGCCGGTCCAGGCGTCGAGCCTCTTGGACCAGCCAACGGAAATGGGGATTCATTTCCGGAGCGCCGCCGGTGAGATCCAAGACGGGAATGTCCGTGCAGGCCAACGCCGCCAGGCAAGCTTCGGCTGTCTCGCGGGTCATGATCTCGCGGCGCGTCGGCCCCGCCTCGACGTGGCAGTGCGCACACGTCATATAGCAGAGCTTGCCGAGATTGACCTGCAGCACCTCGATGCCCGTGGCCCGCAAAGGGTAAAGGCCGCTTGCCGCCAGCGCATCCTCGAACGGTCGGTGTTGTCGCTGCGACGGGAGGACGGGCAACGTGTAGACAGTGTCCGCCGAGGTATCGTGTTGCCTGCGCAGGGTGGCTAGAGACATCAGCATTTCCTTTCCAAGTGGGTCGCGGGCGCTGAACGCGACTCCGTGAACCTCGTGGTTGAATTCCTCTTCTCGCCAATCCTTAACAGCAAGCGCCGTTGGCGCTCGTACACGTGCCGCGTTCTTCGCTGGTCGCGTCGTCCTGCAGTCCCTTCGATTCGCGCGGATGGCGGTGCTGGGGACGGCTGCAGTCGAATCGCTCCGCCTGGTCCGCCGGTACCGGCTCGCGCGGCTCGATGAATTCAAACTGCCCGGCGTAGGGCTCCCGCTGCAGCAGTCGAAAGGTCTTGTCGCAAACGGCCATCCGCTCACCCCGATAGTACACGTGGTTGTCGTCGTCTTCCACCTGCTTGAACGGGCCTCGATAGACCACCGCTTGGTTGCGGTCCAGGCAAGGACCCTGTTTGCCCTTGTAGGCGACGACGGTAAGCGAACGGAATTCGATCCCCTCGATGGTCCGCCACGGCTCGTCCGGCCGCTCGGCGATCTGAATCCCGTAGAAGCCGGCGTCTTCGAAAGCCTTCAGGAACTGGTCCTCGCGAAATGCCCCCGAAACACAGCCGGACCACAATTCCGGATCCCGCTGCAGATCGTCGGGTACGTCTTCGTCGGAAACGATATCGCTGATGGCCACTCGCCCGCCGAGCCGCAGTACGCGGAACACCTCGGCGAACAGTTGGTGACGGTCCTCCGGACGGACCAGATTCAGCACGCAGTTCGAGACGATGCAGTCGACACTGTTGTCGGCGACCAGGGGGTGTTCCTGCCGCAACCGCTGCTCCAACTGCCGCAAAGCGAGCCAGTCCCGGGGCGTGGCGAGTTGCAACCCGGCCGCTTCGGCAGCCAATCTTTCCAGATCGAGCGCCAGATCCTGGATCAGCCCACACTGGAATTCGACGTTGGCAAAGCCGATTCTCTCGGCGACTTGTTGGCGATAACTGCGCGCCAGAGCCAACATGTCGGCGTTGCAGTCCACGCCGATCACACGGCCCCGGGCGCCGACGACCTGGGAGAGGATGTAACACACTTTGCCGCCGCCCGAGCCGAGGTCCAGCACGGTGTCGCCGCGGCGGACAAACGCAGTCGGATCTCCGCACCCATAATCCCGCTCGATAATCTCCGCCGGGATGACATCCAAGTACTCGCTGCGATAGCGAACCGGGCAACACAACGCGGGCTCCCGCTCGCGGGCCGCCGACGAATATCTCGACTGGACCGACGATTCCCCAGTACCACGGCCCGGACTGACTTCATCGAACATAGATCTTCAGCTCCTCATGTCTTGTTCTGAGATGGGTCACGTAGCGTTGACGAGGCGAACGGCGAATCCTTACAGCCTGCGGTGAAATTCGATCGGCGCAGGTAGAACGGAATTTATTCCGTTCCACGAGACAGGATGTTGAAAACGGGAAGGGGTCGCTCGACACCCAAAAACGACTCCCGACCCCCGCTCCTATTTGGCACTGTCGCGCAGGGCCGCCTCGATCCGCGCCCTGGCTTCGGGCGAGAGTTTGACATCGCTGTCGGTCTGGCCGTCGGCCAGCCGCTGGCTGTTGCGGCGAGCCGCCGTGCGAAGAAAACGGACCTGCTTCGCGAAACCGTTGCACAGACCGCACATCGCCAGATGCATGCGCAAAACCAACCACTCGCGGAACGACAGTTTTCGTTCCATCGATTCGGAGACCAGTTTCGAGATCTCGCGGCAGCGAAGCATGAGAGTCGGTTTCCTCAATCTTCGTCGTGCGACTGCATGCAGCGCGTCAACCGCAGACGCGCCCGATGCAACAGCACCCACAAATTTGACGCGGAAATCCGTAATCCATTACAAATCTCCTCGCTGTTCAACCCATCGACTTCCCGCAACGCGAACACGTCAGCTTGCTTCTGGGGCAGACCCTGCAAGCATTTTCGGAATGCTTCCCAGAACTCCTCCCGTTCCAAAGACGCTTCTGGGCGACGTTTGCGGAAGCCCGCATCGGCCCGCCAATTGCCCTTGGCATCGAACATCGCCTCCGAAGGATCGGCGTCCGCTTCGCCTCCGGCCGCAGCGTCGAACCGGCTGAGCCGTCGCACATGATCCACGACCTTGCGTTTCAGGATGCCCAGCAACCAAGCCCCCTCGGCTCCCTGACCCGAGTACTGGTCCACCGCTCGAAGCGCCGAAACGAACGTCTCCTGAACCACCTCCTCGGCCGCCTCCGGATCCCGCAACCGAGCCAGTGCATAGCGATATAGGACATCACCATGTCGTTCAACCCACTTGGAGGGGTCCAGTTCGCTGACGGATTGATTCCTTTGACGATTCACGTTCAAGAACTCGCTTGATGTTGGAACTGTTGAACGGCAGTGAAAGAGTTCGGACAGTCACCGCATCCTAACCCCAACGATAGTCGGGGGCAAGGGCAGCAAGGGATGCCGGAACGAACGCCGCAGGAAATTGCCGGAATCGAGCGATTCCGCTGCTCGCTGCGCGGCCCGGGTCTCGCTGCTCGGCGCGGGTCTCGCTGCTCGGCGCGGGTCTCCGACCCCGCCTAAACCGCCGACCGAAGGTCTCCGTCCGATCTTGGAGACCTTCGGTCGGCGAAGTGGCTCGGTCAGAGACCCGCCACAGCGCAGGTCGGCGAGGTGGCTCGGTCAGATTCCGAGATGTTCGACCGCGACCAGCGGATCGACGTCATGCAGGGCGAAGATGCTGAAGTCGCGTCCGTCCACCTGAATCGGCGTCGTGGTGACCATCTGGTCTTCCCGTTCCGGGCCGTCGGATGTTCTGCGAACCAAACCGAACTCGCACGTGACTTGCCCCCGCGAATGCTGGCTCTCCACTGGCCGAAAAACGACTCCCGCCCCCTTCATGTCATCTTGATCGTCGCGGGTTGCACGGTTTTTCTCTGTAAGCGACTTCACAGTACCGAGCGTTTTCAGCGAGATTCACGGAAATCCGCTCGTTGAAGTAACGGCGCACGAGGGGCAAAGGTCGAAATTCGCGGAATTTCTCCCAGATGCTGTAAGCAATCGATGCTGGTCTGCGTCAGTCCTGCACGCGATCCTGTTTCCCAATCCATGAAGAAAGGTTTTTGCGATGAGATTCCAACTCCATGCCTGGGCTCCGACCGTTGTTCTGACCGTGGACCTATCCGGCTGTGGTAGCGGCACTGCCACTCCACCGTCACGCACACCGGCCGCTGCTCGGCCTTCGACAGCCGACGACGGTTCGGGAGCCACGTCCCCGGAAGCGCCCGGCAGGGGTTCGGGATCGCGATAATGCGAGGGGATGCGCGTCTTGATCACCTCCAGGATGTCAACAGTCAGACAAGAGGGCAAGCATGCCCAGCGAGGCGTTTCATGGAATCGACGTGTTCACAAACCGGTGAGATCCGGCGGCTGCGGGAGCGTTGCGCTGCGTTGGAACGCGAATTGGATTCGTTTCGGCACAGCCAAAAAAAGCGACTCGACATCGCTGACCAGGTGCATCGCAGTCTGCTGCCCACCCCGATCCGCCACGACCGGATTTGGGTCGATGTGCGGTACGTGCCGGTCGAAGAGATCGGAGGCGATTACTGCCAAGTGCGGTTTCCCGACAGCGCCACGTGTTACATCACGATCTGCGACGTCATGGGGCACGGCACCGCATCCGCGCTGCTGGCGACACGGATCAGCAGCGAGGTCCGGTACGGCATCCTGTACCGGATGGAGCCCGCCGATCTGGTGCAATCCTTGCAGCGTTTCATGGTCGAGCATTTCCAGCGAGCAGAACTCTTCTTGACGTTCTTCGCCGCCCGAATCGATTTCGACCGCCGGGAAATCACCTGGAGCGGCGCCGGCCATCCCGGTCCGTTGCTGCTGAGCCAAGGGGGAGCCCCGCAGCAGTTCAACAGTCAGAACATGCCGTTAGGACTCGATCTGCCAGATGCGCCCGCGATGCGTCAAGACACGGCGCCGGTCCGGCCCGGAGACCGGCTGTTCTTCTTCACGGACGGTCTGTACGAAGTCGCGGACGCGCGGGGAGGTCAGTTGGGCATGGACGGCTTCCGGAAACGCGCCCAATCGACGATGGACGACGATCTGTTCGATGTCGCCGACCGCGTATTCCGGGAGATCCGGCAGTACCAACACGGGCAGGACACCGACGATCAAACGTTGGTCGTGGCCGAAATCCGCTGAAGCGATCACTGGAGAAAACATGTCGGAACGTCTGTGGTATCTCAAGCGATGCGAGTTGTTCGAGCGACTCTCGTCCGAGCAGTTGGCCGCGCTCGAATCCCATTGTTCGATGCGGAAGTTTCCCAAACGAAGCCTGGTCTATTCTCCGCGAGATCCCACGGAGGGCGTCTTCTTGATGGCTGCGGGCCGCGTGAAGATCTGCACGCTGACCGAAGACGGAAAACAAGCCATCCTCGCGTTCCTTGAACCGGGTGAATTGTTCGGCGAATTGGCCGTGTTGGGACCGGACGTCCACGAGGATTATGCCGAGGCCTGCGAGGATTCGCTAGTCATCCGCATCCCAATCCACGTGATGCAACGTCTGATGGACGACCATCCCGCGTTTGGGACAGGGATCACCAAACTGATCGGGTTTCGCCGCCGCCGACTTGAACGGCGTTTGCGCAGTCTGCTGTTTCGTTCCAACCGCGATCGACTGATTTTGGCGCTGCTGGACTTGGCCGAACAATACGGCTATCCGGCAGCGGGCGGCATCCAACTGGGAGTGAAACTTTCCCATCAGGACTTGGCGAATATGATCGGCAGCACGCGAGAAAGCGTCACGATCGCCCTGGGCGAACTCCAGGCGGAAAGGCACCTGAGGGTCGGCCGCAGAAAGATCGTCCTGGTCAACCTGGAACGTCTGGCCCGGACCGTCAATGCGCCGGTTCCCATCCCCGGAACGCGTTACGCTGCGGTCGTCGAAAACCGCTAGAAATTTCAAAGGAACCACTGATGAACGCTGATGAACGCTAATGAAAAATTCGGCTCAAATCAATGGTTCCGAAACTGCCGCCGACCGCGCTCCAAGTTCCGCCACGAGCAATTCCGCCCGCCTCACGTCGACCCGCGGCGACGCAAGAATCCCCAGTTTGACACGGTTGCCGCTGATTCTGCAGATCTCGACGGTGACCTTTTCGCCCCGGATGTTCAGGATGAGTTTCTCGCCGTCCTTCCTGGATAGGACTAACATGGATTCAACTTCCTTTCAAAAGTCTGCTGGGAAAGCAAAAAACAAGTCGGCGACTCGTCGCCCACACCCGACTCTCTAAATCTACCAGGTTCGCAGCGCGGCTTCTGTGGGATTTCTCACGGACAGCGGGGCAAAATCTATCGATAATACGGACAGTGGCCACAGTCAGACGGACCGGGCCGGAAACAGGAGAGAAAGAAGATCATGACCAAGAAGTATTCGGGTGCAGAGGCCTGGTGTCCTTGTGTCCCGGGCGAATTGCAGCGCGTAGCAGCGAGAACGAGAGGGCGGCGGCGGCGGGAATTCCTGCGGCAAGCCGGAAGCGTTGCCGCCGGTGTGGCAGTTCTGGGTGTCGGCGGCTATCTGGCCACCCGTCTCGGAACAACGCCGCCCGGACATCCGTACGGCGGCATCGCCTGTGCAGACGTGGTGCGGCTGATGCCCCGCTACCGAGCCAAGGAATTGAATGCCGAGATCGCCGAAAGAATCCAAATCCATCTTGCCAGATGTCCGGAGTGTGGGAAAATGGACCGTAAGTCTGGAACACGGAAGACCCAGCAAAGCGTCTAGGCAACGGCCTGGAAATCGATGAGCGGAACGGCGCCAGCCGCCGGTCGTGAGCGGAACGGCGCCAGCCGCCGGTGGTGAGCGGAACGGCGCTAGCCGCCGGTGATGAGCGGAACGGCGCCAGCCGCCAGTGATGAGCGGAACGGCGCTAGCCGCCGGTGATGAGCGGAACGGCGCTAGCCGCCGGTGATGAGCGGAACGGCGCTAGCCGCCGGTGGTGAGCGGAACGGCGCTAGCCGCCGGTGATGAGCGGAACGGCGCTAGCCGCCGGTGGTGAGCGGAACGGCGCTAGCCGCCGGTG
>SKKK01000401.1 GCA_007121535.1 Planctomycetaceae bacterium
ACTTGTTCATGCAGCGGGTTCGCGAAGCAGGATTGACCGGATTTGACTGTCCGCTCGTTTGGCCATACTCTGATGCTGAGGAACGAGAGAGATTCCTGGCCAAACGTAGAATGAAGCAACAGCAGAAGAGGCACAGGCGGCAAGGTCCTCGGACGTGACCCATGGGCCACGTCCCGCGGACGGCGATCCATCCGGCCAACCTGAACGGGGCCTGCTGGCAAACACGGCAGGACGCGTGCGGCAGCGGACTCGCCAACGGCTGCTGGCCAGGTAGAATGGGATTGTGAAAAGGCAACGCGGTGCCTACCGAGTTGCAGACACCACCCCAGAAGACCGACGTCGCACTTGGTGGCGAAAGGACTACAAATGGACGACAGGCTGTCAGCACTCATTGAGAAGTTTCGGGCGGCAGGCTCGGCCGATCCCGAAAGTTGGGCAGCTTCCGAAATCAATGAGGATATCGCACAGTTCGCGAGATTCTTCTTCCTGTGGGAATTGTGGAAGCTGGTCGTTCCCAAAGGATCTCGCGAGTGGTTGCGGCATCTTGAGTTGCCAAATGACGACGGTTGCGGAGGCGTCAGACGACGATTGAAGAAATCCTCGGCTACCGTGGATGATCTGACTGAACTGGTGCGCGCGGCACAAAGCGAGGTCGTCTGAAACGTCGCCTACCTCCTCGATGGGTACGCATCGGAAGGTGGCCATATTGACGAAGTGAGGTGGGGCTTGTACGCGCTCGATGACACTGGAACACCTGTTTGCGAGATGGACGGTCTGCACGAGAGTGTCGATGACGAGGACGTGCGACCTTGAGTGTTCTTGCCCAGCATATCTTGTTGTGAACCGCCCCGACTTCCGCTCAGGCAGACCGCTATCGAATCGGAGCCACTTCCCATGACCGCACCCATCAAGCAGCAACCCAGCCGCCGTAACGGCCGACGCACTCAATTTTGCCAGGAATATTGCGCTAAAATGACGGATGACTTGATCTCGACAATTGACAACGTGATCCAGTTGCTCAAGGAGTGCGGCGAGACTGATCGTGCCAAATGGTTTGTTGAGAGGCAGGCGGTCGTGACGGCAATGCCAACCGCGTCTGCTGAGTTTCAGGCTGCGATTCATCAAGTGCAGGACATCCTGGTCGGCATGGGATCTTTTAGTGATCTCGCATTGACGCCGCGCAAACACAGTACGCTCACTCGAGAAATGGCTCGCGAGCAACAGTGGGACCTTACCGAACGCTTGGGTACGTTGATCCGTAGCATGCGTACCACCCAATCGTAAGAGGCGGTAACAAAAGTGGCCTGGGAGACCTTCGGTCGGCGGTTCCGGCGGGGTCTAAGACCCGCGCCGAACAGTGGCGGTTCCGGCGGGGTCAAAGACCGGCGCCGAACAGTTTTGTTACCGGCTTTAAGTGGGGAACGGAAGGACTAGCTTGCCGGGAATCCCGAGTTTACAATACGGGAACTGCTGCAGCAGATGAAGAAGATGCGAAAGGATTTCAATATCCCCGCTGGAAGTCTCGGGGGACCGAGCTATTAGTGATTCAGGAGACTAGACGATGGTGACCTGTACGTTCCTTTCACTGGACCTCGACGCCGATCTGGGGCCTAAGCGTTTGTTGCGTTGTCGCGTTCAGTCGGACCTGCCGCCGGGAACGCTGCTTATGGTCATGGTTTACCGCGACTATCTTCGCAAGGACGGCTATGCCCAATGTTGGATAGGCAGCGAAAGTCTGGAATGCATGTTATCAGAGCAGTCCAGCGGACGTGCGGGAGCCCTTCTTGAATTACCCATTGACGATTTCGACCGCAGTGCTCTGAAGTCCTTCCGCAAGATGGAAGGTTCAGGGCGCTGGCTTCAAAGAGGGGTTTCTGATGAAGTGCTTGTCGATGTCTTCCTCGGACTCAAGAACGGCCTGCCCAAAATCTTCGGCCGCAACAATCGGGAACTGCAGGGTGAAATCGTGCTGGAAGAAGGCGGCATGCGCACGGTGCGAGTGGAGAAGACGATCACCATTCCACTGGCCGCGGACGTTCGCGAAGCGGTGGGGCCCGTGGTCCGCCCGCCGCGGAAGAAAAAGGAGTCGTCCCGGCAAAGCGCCGAAGTCGGTCTGGAAAGGGAGGACGAGCTGTTTCGCAAGGCGGTGCTTCTGCTGGACAAGGGACAGGCGGAGCGAGCCGAAGAACTGCTGCGGTCGGCGATCGATCTGGCTGAGGAGCATGAGAATACCGTGACGGAGGTTCAGGCCCGTTCGTGCTATGGTGAGTGGCTGCTCCACACGGGCCGCAGCGAGGAGGCGCGGAGCGAGTTTCTCGCGATCCTCGATCTGCGGGGAAAAGGTCCTATCGACGATCTAGACGAGTTCGAGTGGGCCGAAGAGGGGCTCCGCGCTACCGGGCTATGAGCCCCATGGTGCTGCCGTAGCGCTCTCACCCGACCAGCAGCGCCTGCTGGGCCAGGGCGCCGAGCGTTTCGCCAATGCTTTGCGTAACCACGCGCCGGATCTCTTCCGGTTCGCTCAGGCGCCGGCCCTCATGGTGGATCACCACCTCGCCGCGGACGATTTTCTCGGACAGCAGGTCGGCCAGGGCCTTGTGATTCCGGGAACCGTCCAGGGCCCTCAGCACGTGGCGCTGGAAGTCGTCGAGCGAAACTGTCTCGTGCAGGCGGTTGGTGACCTGCGAAGAGGATTGAGCCTGGACGCAGGCCAGCGGCGCGGCCGAGGGATGCTCGGTCACCTCGGCCACGAAGGCGGCGGGTGCGACGTGCAGGTCGACCTGCGAAGTGGCGAAGCACCGCAGGAGGGTTTCGGCAAGCCGCTCGGTCGCCGGGCTGAGCACGTCGCTGTCGACCGCCACCGGCCGTCCGGCGGCCGTCGAGCGGGCCATCGACACCAACTCGACAAACGGCACCGAAGCCGGCCAAGCGCGGGCCAACTGCAGCATGGCGGCCTTGGCCACCGGGTCGTTGGTGGTCAGCACCGAGTTGCGGCGGCGGAACGTGACGGTCTCGCCGGACTGCAGGTCCACCTCGCCTTCCGGACGCGCCGACGAGGCGACCCGCATTTTCAGCAAGGCCTCGGGCCTGGCGGGCCGTTCGACGACGGTTTCCCGGCGGCAGAGGAGCGTCTGCCGGAACGCCCGATCGACTCCAACTCGTTCTTCAGCAGGATGCCATAGGGGTTGTTCTCGGTGCGGACCGAGTTGCTGAGAAACGCCAGCAGCCCGCGAGCCTGGGCGAGTTGGCTCTCGGGCGTCTCGAAGGATCGAGCCCGGTAGCGCATGATGTCGCGGATCATGCCCCGCATGTGCCAGCCGGGGTAGGTGTTGTAGCTGACGTAGGCGATGCCGGCCGGTGCAAGACATTTTCGGCAAATCTCCAGGATGCGGCGCTGGACTTCGTCGGAGACCCACGAAAAGACGCCGTGGCAGATGATGTAATCGAACTCCTGGCCCTTGACCGGAAACGCGACGATGTCCTCGTGCCTCAGTTCGATGTTGCCCAGCCCCAACGACTCGACTAGCCGAAGGCCGTCGCCGACCTGGCGGATCGAACTGTCGATGCCTAGAAACGTGCCGTCGGGGAACTGCTCGGCCATCGGGATCAAGTTTCCGCCGCTGGCGCAACCTAATTCCAGCACGCGGCACCGATGGACCGGCGCCGGCATCAACCCGAACAAGGAGGCGATGGTGGCGAGGCGGTCGGGATGGGTCTGGCAAAATGGGTAGCTCTTGTAGGGAGTTCTGTCGTAAGAAGTAGGTTGAGCATCCGCGACGGCTGTTTGTAAGTTCGTCATGACCCGCATTCTCTCTTGTTCTTGAAGCAATTGGCAGTATGCTCTTCGGCTTCGAACCGGAGGCATCGGCTTCCACTTTGTTCCGCGCCAGTCGGGCCCTCGGAAGATGAAAGATGAGTTCCGATTGTCGGGGATTTCGAGGGCATACACAAGTAGCCCGTATATTGATCAAGGCGACTGCTCCACCTACATCAGTACGCTGGCCCCGGCGCTGAAGACGCACGACCAGGCGGTGTCCAGCGCACAGCACGCCTACGAGCAGGCCGCGGCCGACGCCAAGCGGGACCACACGATCAGCGGAGACCAGGCAGCCTACAGTGCGGCGCTGGCCGCCGCCGGACAGGCACGCTCGGCCAGCAACGGGAGCGCCGCCGCCGCGCTGCGATCGGCCGCCCGCGGGGCCCAGGCCGGGCGGATCCGCGGCGCGGCGCAGGCCGAAAAGAACTTTGTCGTCAACGAAGCGGGCGCCTGGCAGACGTTTGTCATCGCCGCCGCAGGGCACCTGGAAACGCTGCTGGCCACCGAAGCCCAGGCCGAGTACGACCTGGTCGAAGCGGTGGTCACCGAGACGGCCGCCTACTGGATGCTGGCCACCCGAGCCTACGCCGACCGGATGGTCCTGCTGGCCGGCACCGGCAGCCCGTGGGCTCAGTACCATGCGGCGGCCTGGGTCGCCCATGCCGATTGGGTCGACCAGGTGGCGCCGGCCGAGCGGGACCGGAGGATCGCGGCGGCCGAGGCGGCCCGCGACCGGGAGATCGCCGAAGCGGCGGCCGAGAAGAACAAGACCATCGCCAAAGCCCAAGCCCAGCACCAGCGGGCGGTGAACGACGCCGACGCGGCCTACGAACGAGCCGACGCCGAGGCCGACGCCGTGCTGCACGACGTCCACTTCGTCGTGGTGTGGTTGCAGCTTCCCCCGGCCGGCGGCGGCCCCCCCCTGGCCTCGTCGCTGTTGGGCGCCGCCGAGCCGCTGCTGGTGACCGAACTGCTCGGGCTGCACGACTTCTTCGGCGAACTCTCCCAAGGCTTCGCTGGCGACGGCACGTACCTGGGCATCATCGATTCGCTGCTGGCCCGCAGGCCGGAACGCGACGAGTTGGGGTACACCAGCAGCTTTCAGCGGGTGCTGGGCGAAACGATCCGCGGCTGGGTGGGTGACCAGATCCTGGTCAACGCCACCGACACCCAACTGTTCATTGGCACATTGGGTTTTTCGGCCGCGGTGGTGGTGATGGGCTGGGCCAATGTCAAGATGGCGGCTATCGGGCTGGGCGTGGGCCTGTTGGTCGGTGGCGGCATGAACGTGCTGGGTCAGATCGATGCGAACTGGAACTCCAGCGGCTCGTTGTTGTGGGCCGTGTCGCAGGTGGATGTGGGCGAGGCGGCTGGAGCGGGATTCCTGGCCGGCATGCAGGGCGCGGCGCTGGGCGGGGCGTTCGGAGGTCTGGGAGCCTTGGCCAGCCGCTGGGGCCTTTGCAAGTACCTCACCCCGGCGCTGAAATGGGGCGGCCGGGGCTTGGCGGCCAAAGGCATATACGACGGGGTCAACCAGATCGCCGACGGCAATTGGCTCACGGGAACCGGAACGGTAGTCCTGGGCGCATTCTCCTACCGGGCAGCCGGCCGAGCGTCGATCTGCTTCGTTGCCGGAACGCAAGTGGTGAAGTATGCCGTGCCCGAGCCCCTGATCGTCTCAATCGATCCGGCGCCACCGGAACAAGCGGCCAACTGGAGTTTTTCCTATCTGGCCCTAGCCGGCGCAACCCTGGCCGCAGGACTATGGGGCGTCCGCGGCGCCAAGCAGTGGCGGCAGGAGGACGAAGAGACGGAGGCTCGACGGTTGTGGTTCGCACACCAGGGACAGCAGAAAGGCGACCAGCCGTACCCTGAGCAGGACGACGACGCCCCGTGGCCCGAGCCTTTGGCGGGCGACGCGGGCGACGACACCCGCTGGCAACAGGACATCGACCGGCTGTGCGAGGCGCTGTTCCACGGCGAGGAGCACGACGATTTGCTGGTCCCCAGCCGCAGCGCCGCGGGATCGGCCTCTACCACCCTGCCAGTTCCGGCTTCTTCGGCCGGAACCCAAGTAGGTTGGACATTCCTGTCCGACGCGCGGCGGAAAAGAACGTCCATCCCACCAACCCGCGCACAGAAGTCCCAGGCACAGACTCCAGAACCGATCGCCAACCTGGATCGGCCGCCCCGCTCAAAGCAGCAGCACTCCCGACCTGATGCCGGGCTCTGTCGCAAGCGGCAAATCTGGCTGGCTGCTTGCCTCGTGTTGTCCGGATCGTTCTTCTGGAAGAGTCTGCCGCAGGATGTGAATCGCCCGACCGCGCAGTTGGCCGCTGACTCCATACCCACGGTGCTGGCATCGACCGAGCCCCAACCGCGGTACGTGACCGAGAGCATCGAGCGGTTGCGGATCGGCGACATGGTGCTGGCGATGGACCCCGCTACCGGCGAGATCGACCACCACCGGGTAGTGGGCCATTTCCAGCGCACCGCCTACGAGTTGCGGGTGCTGGAGTTCATCGGCTCGGACGCCAAGCGTCAGCGGATCGAGACGACCGACGAGCACCCCTTCTTCGTGCTCTCCGAAGGTGACTTCCTCCCCGCCGCCGAACTCCAGATCGGCGACCAATGCCCCGGCCCCCAGGGCGAGATCCAAACGCTGGTAGCCACCCGCTTGGAACCCCGCCCCGAAGGCGTCCCCGTCTTCAACTTCGAAGTCCAACACGCCCACACCTACTACGTCCAGGCCGAGGACTTGCAGGGTGCACCCCTGCTGGTGCATAATCGCTGCAACGAACGGACTGGAGGTGGAAAACACAGGAATACCGGGCCCAGACGGTTCCTTAGGAATAACCCGCAGTACAAAGGGACTCACGAGATCCACCATTCACGCGAGTGGAATCTTCTGGACCGTTTTCCCGGGACATACACTCCCCAAGAACTAAACGCTCAAGGGTTCATGCGGCCGATCAGATACGGTCACACCTTGCATGGCAAGCCGCTTCATAGAAACGTGATCCGAGACAGTTGGGACAGGTTTGATCGAGTGTTCGGAGAGCGGTACAGGGACGGATTGATCTCGAAGAACAAAATGCGCATGTTGATTGAGAAGCACGCGGAGTTCATAGATCGTTTCTATCTTGGACTTTGAAAGGATACCGAATGAGCTATTATCGTCTTCAGTTCCAAGCAGCTCCCGCGGAAGAAGGTGAGCGGTTTGAGTACAAGACCCATGAGCCGTGTAGTCAATGTGGCTTTCGGTTTATTGAGTATTCACGCGACTTTCAGGTTCCAGAGGATAGGGTGAGAAGATTTCATTTGGAACTCTGGGACGAGCTTGAGGAGCCCCTGTTCCTTGGCGCGGATCTATTGGTGGCTCGGACCGATTTTGCTGAGGAAATGGTAAAAGCAGGTCTGACCGGCTACCGGCTCGAAGAGGCAAGAGTTACCCTTCGGGATAGACCGAAGGTTGTGTTGCCAAGTTATCAATGGGTGATCATCACGGGCCGTTGCCGGACTAACGACGTATGGAGGCGTGTGGTCTCCACCTGTCCACAGTGCCACGGCACCTTTACGGAACCGGTTAAAAGCCCGGTGCGTAACGCCTACCTGAGGCTGCCATTGCCTGAACACGACTTATCTCGCGCAAGGGAAAGACTAGTTGGAATAGTCGTCAGTCAACGGTTTAAGGATTTCCTGACCGGGGTATGCCCGGAATACGAACGATTTGTGGAATTGAAAGAGATTTCTTTGGAACCACAGCAAGGAAAGTAGCCCAGAGGAGTAAACGATATATTAGGAGGGAAGGGCATACCGGTGTACTCTGGCCCCACCGTCTTTCTGGCTCTCCGGGTTCCTCGACCTGCCGATGGCGTCGAGCCGGCCGGCTGCTTCCAGCGGTATCGCGGCGGAGCCGCCTCGCCAGTGCGTTCCCAGGCAGAGCTTGGGAATGGGACGAGAAGAACGTCCATCGCACCAACCCGCGCGCAGAAATCCCAGGCACACACTCCAGTGCCGATCGCCAAGCCGCATCGCCCGCGTCACTCGAAGCCCCGCCATTCCTCACCCAATGCGGGGCATTCTCATCGCAAGCGGCAATTCTGGGTGGCTGCCTGCCTGTTGTTGTGCGGATTGTTCTTCTGGAAGAGTCTGCCGCAGGATGTCAATCGCCCGACCTCGCAGCCGGCCGCTGACTCCGTACCCACGGTGCTCGCATCGGCAGAGCCCCAACCCCGTTACGTGACCGAGAGCATCGAGCGGTTGCGGATCGGGGACATGGTGTTGGCGATGGACCCCGCTACCGGTGAAATCGGCCACCACCGGGTGGTGGACCATTTCCAGCGCACGGCCTACGAATTGCGGGTCTTGGAGTTCATCGGCTCGGACGCCAAGCGTCACCGGATCGAGACGACCGACGAGCACCCCTTCTTCGTACTGTCCGAAGGCGACTTCCTCCCCGCCGCCGAACTCGAAATCGGCGACCAATGCCCCGGCCCCCGGGGCGAGATCCAGACCCTGGCAGCCACCCGCGTCGAACCCCGCCCCGAAGGCGTCCCCGTCTTCAACTTCGGAAGCGACGGGGCCGAAGCGACGGGAACACCCAGTTTTTCGCCCTCAGCGTCGGGTCAGCCAGTTTTCGACTCGCAGGAACCGAGTGGGCCGGATCGAGAACGCCCGTTTTCGCGTCCAATATCTCGAAATCGGTATCTCATCGGCTCACGCCGAGGGATTGACGGTGCCGCCGATGTCTGCTATCATTGTCAGACATGAGCCGATCTTCTACAGCAACCGTTTTTACCGTACGCGACCTGAACCGTCAGCCGGCAAAGGTTCTGGACGCGGTGCGCAAGTTTGGGAGTGCCGAGATTCACGCCCGTAGCGGCGAGGTTTTTACTGTGGCGGTCAAAGACGAAGGTTTGACCAAGGGTGCGGCTGTAGCATTGCCGGATTTCGAGGCCCATTGGAAGCGGCTTCGCGAACTCGGACTCGTTCCGCCTCCGGCGGCAGAGAACGATCGCATCAACCGGATTATCGCAGGCGAGCCGTGAAGACGTACGCCGATGCGAACGCGTTGATTCGGCTGTATCTGGACTTCGACGGCAGCGGTCAGGCCCGCGATCTGCTGACGGCCCCCAAAGTACGCCGCCATTGGCCGTTGCCAGTACCGCCTCTGCTACTGTTTGAGGTGGTGAACGGCCTGCAACGTTTGGTCTTCGAGAGCCGGACTGGCGGACAGTGGAGGGTGACGCCAGAAGCAGCAGCAGCGGCATGGTATGAATTCAGTACGCATCTGCAGCAAGCCGTGTTCCTACGGCGATCTCCACTTACCCTGGACGAAATCGAAGGAGAAGTTGAATCGTTGGTAGCACGATATACCGCCCGCCACGGCTTCCGTACGCACGACATCGTTCATGTGGTCTCGGCACGAGCCTTAAACTGTTCGCGTTTTCTCACGTTCGACGCCAAGGCCCGAAAGCTCGCCCGACTGGTTGGAATGCACATCTCATGACAACCTTTGCGCCCCACGAGACCTGAGCCCGCTCCACTGCCTGTGCCGTGTTCAAGGGGGCGCCCCACAGTACGTCGATCCGCTACAGACGATCACCGACGCCCGAGCGAGCGACACGCACCGGAGTCAAGGCCGTCGGTGCTCGGGGCCTTCCTGTCCCGGGCGTCCGCTTCCCACCGGCACGTGTCCGGCACGATGCGGCTCGACGCTGATGGTGGCATGTACGGCTTGTGCCAAGCGGTCCAGCACATCCGACCGCAACGTGCGCTCGCCTTCGAGGAATTCACAGAGAACTTGCGAAGGAACGCCTGCATCGGCAGCGATTTCTCGAACGAGTCGGCCGCTACGATGAATGGCGCGACGCAAATGGCCGCTGAATGTCTCCTCGGCCTTCGCCTCCAGCATTCGGCCGTGCCTCTCGCTCAATTCCCCCAGTTCTTCGGCGATCAGTGCCCGTTCCCGCCGCAGTTGCTCCAAGAGTTCTGGCGTGACCTTTCTTTCTGGTAGCATGTTAGCGTGTCCCTCTATTCACCTCGACGACGTGTTTCGTAGGCCTCCTCAAAATCTTCCGGGCTGACGCCGTGTTCGTCAAGGTGTTCGATGATTTCGTCGGTCCACTTGAAATCGAAGTACGGCATATTTCTCCAGCTCCGCAAACGCGCCTATTTTACTCGCGGTCGAGCATCGAGGCTAGCCACCGAGCAGACGCTTCGGGAAATCGGCACCTCACGCTTTGGGGGGCACTCGGATCGGTTTGGCGACGCGTTCTTCCATGTCCGGGAGCAGGACCGATCTATTGGTTCCCGACCGAAACGCCACGGGTTCGACGCCGGCCCGCCTGCTGCATCCGGCTTCTTTGGCTGGAACCCAAGCAGGTTGGACATTCCTGTCCGACGCGCGACGGACAAGAATGTCCATCCTACGAACCCGCGCACAGAAGTCTCGGGCACAGGCTCCAGAACCGATCCCCAAGCCGCATCGCCCGCGTCACTCGAAGCCCCGCCATTCCTCACCCAATGCGGGGCATTCTCATCGCAAGCGACAATTCTGCGTGGTTGCCTCCCTCCTGTTGTGCGGGTTGTTTTTCTGGAAGAGTCTGCCGCAGGATGTGAATCGCCCGGTCGCGCAGTCGGCCGCTGACTCTGTACCCACGGTGCTGGCATCGACCGAACCCCAGCCGCGTTATATCACCGAGAGCATCGAGCGGTTGCGGATCGGGGACATGGTGCTGGCGATGGACCCCGCTACCGGCGAAATCGGCCACCACCGGGTGGTCGACCATTTCCAGCGGACGGCCTACGAGTTGCGGGTGCTGGAGTTCATCGGCTCGGACGCCAAGCGCCAGCGGATCGAGACGACCGACGAGCACCCCTTCTTCGTGCTGTCCGAAGGCGACTTCATCCCCGCCGCCGAACTCCAGATCGGCGACCAATGCCCCGGCCCCCAGGGCGAGATCCAAACGCTGGTAGCCACCCGCCTCGAACCCCGCCCCGAAGGCGTCCCCGTCTTCAACTTCGGAAGCGACGGGGCCGAAGCGACGGGAACACCCAGTTACGCCGATGCGAACGCGTTGATTCGGCTGTATCTGGACTTCGACGGCAGCGGTCAGGCCCGCGATCTGCTGACGGCCCCCAAAGTGCGCCGCCATTGGCCGTTGCCAGTACCGCCTCTGCTGCTGTTTGAGGTGGTGAACGGCCTGCAACGTTTGGTCTTCGAGAGCCGGCACGCGTCTTAAACTGTTCGCGTTTTCTGACCTTCGACTCCAAGGCCCGAAAACTCGCCCGACTGGTCGGAATGCACATCGCATGACAATAGCCCACTTGGTATAGGCTCCACCGGACACCTTCGTCCTGTCCAATCTTTTTTGTGCCGGACTTTGGGGCTACTTGTTTGCTGCGGCAGACCGGCGTGGCAGCCGCCGGCAGCACCCAAAAACCTACGACATCGACCGCGCCACCCACTCCAGGCAACTGGCTCAGGGGGTGACTCGCTCGAAGACCCTTCCGCAAATCGAGGCCAAATACACGGCCGCCAAGGCCGATGCGCTTCACGCTCGGGAAATCGCCGAAGCCGAAGCGCGCCGCGACTGGCAGAACACCAAGGCCGATGCCCACGAAACGTTCCTCCTGGCCGAGGCCGCCGCCAAACGCGACCGCGCCCTCACCACCGCCAACGTCCAGAAAACCTACGCCGACGCGACCTACGAGCGGGCCGACGCACAGGCGGACGCCGTGCTGCACGACGTCCACTTCGTTGTCGTGCGATTGCCGCTTCCCCCGGCCGGCGGCGGTCCCCCGCTGGCCTCGTCGCTGTTGGGCGCCGCCGAGTCGCTGCTGGGCACCGAACTACTCGGGCTGCACGACTTCTTCGGTGAAGTCTCCCAAGGCTTCGCCGGCGAGTTCTCACGTGATCTCCCGACGCAACCGGAAAGCCAGTCGGATTCCCATTCGTGCCCCGGCCTTGCTATCCGTGCTACGTGTTCGCCGCGGTTTGCGCTCGGCACGGCTGCTGCAAAGTCGATCGAGGCGTGAAGTTCGACGCCGACAAACGACCCAAGCGTCGTTGGTCGGTTTCGGCGGCCGGCCCATGGCGCAGAAGAACGGTGTTCACGAGCGGGCGACTGGCGGTTCTCGTTCGCGTGGAAGGTCGGAAACGTGTAACGTACCATGTCGATTCGCGTGGCGGTGGAATCTAATAATCCGAGCAACCGTGAACGGGGCGGAGATCTGCTTCAGGCACAGGCAGCGAGGGAGTTTTTGTGATGAAGACATCAACGATGAAGACATGCCTTGATGAAGCCGGCCGAATCCAGTTGCCGCGGACCGAGGTCGTTCATGCTACCGTACAATGATGCGTTTAGAATTTGCACAACCCCAGCCAATCAACGGAACATACCAATGCGTGCCGCAAGAATTGAAACCACGGTTCAGGCTGATGGCGAATTGCATCTGACGCGGTTGCCCTGCCGAACTGGGGATCGGGTGGAAGCGATTATTCTGATCCTGGAAGACGGCGGCGATTCTGCCGCGGAGCAACAGAAACGGGAAGAAGCCCGGCAGCGGTTTCTAGAGCTTGCCCGAGCCTCTCAGTTTCGTTCCACCGGTCCCTATCCTTCTCGCGCGGAACTCCATTGATGGCGGCGTTGGAGTTCTCTTCACAGAGGACATGGGCGCACCGCGTATCATCGACCGTTTGTCCCTCGTCAATCCTTTTATTGGTGGAAATACTCCCTAACAGATAGGCGCCACCCGTCGATCGACCAATCGAAGTCATCGAACAACGTCTGACAATAACGAAAGAGAAGGTCTGACCCCGAATGCTATGCTTGCTGCGGCTGCAGCCGGGTGGCGGACAATTGCAATTCTTGCGGTGCGTGAACGGCCACCGGCCGTTGACTTGCCAAGAGCGGCTCGCGCAGGAGGCCGAGCGTGCGGATCGCGAAGCCGAGGCCCGACAGCGCAAGGCGGAAGCTCGACGACGCCTGCGACTGGTATTCGGCGCCCGCCAGCTACTTCGGTGATGAAGACGATGGTCCGTTCATCCTGCTCGTCAGACCGCGACGGATGATCGCACCACTCGCCCTGCAGAATCGTATGCCGTCGGTGCGTAGCAATCGGCAGATCAGTCTGCCAGGAATTATCGCAAGTGAACCCACGGGCTGACCCACAGATGGCGCAAGTGCTCCAGACCGTCCAAGTGAATCAGCCCGGCACGGGTGATCTTGGTGTGTTGCAGGTTGAGTGTCCGGAGTTCGCTCAGTCGGGCGAGATGGATCAGACCCTGGTCGGTGATCTCCGTGAA
>SKKK01000064.1 GCA_007121535.1 Planctomycetaceae bacterium
GGGCCGCAACGGGGTCGGGAGTCGTTTTCGGGCAACGATTCACCTCATGGAAAGCGGGTTCTCCGAAAACGACTCCCGACCCCTTTCGCCCGATTCCACCAAGAAAGATCTGGCCGGGTGCCTACGTCGACCGCATCCGCCTGCCGCCCACGCCCGCGCTGTTTTTGGGCAAGCGGGTGCATGATGCCTTGGAACTGTTCTACCGCCATCGGCAATTGGGGGTGCCACTGCCGATGGAAGCGGCCGTCCAGCGGATCGCAGACACATGGGAAGAGGGGATCGAAGCCGACCAAATGCGATTCGCCTCCGTAGACGCCGAGCAGGCTTTGCAACAGCAGGCGGCGGGCCTGGTCCGCATGTACCTGCAGCAATTGGCCGCCGACGATGAGATCCCACTGGTCGTGGAAACGACGCTCGAGGAGCCGCTGGTCGATCCGTTCAGCGGCGAGGATCTGGGCATCACGCTGCCGGGCATTATGGATCTGATCCTGGACGATCCTGACTCGTGCGTCCATGCGTACGACGAACACCGTCAGAAGGTCGGCGAAACGTGGTTGTTGCGCGAGGGACTCGAACAGCAGCGGGCGCTGGACGAACTCTATTCGGCGGACGAACTGCGGAAGATCCAGCGGCAGGAACGGACGAACGAATTGGAACTGCTGGCCGAAAACGTGGGACTCGACCGCCAGGAAGGCGAGCTGGCGGTGAAGCTGCGCCGCGTCGGCATCCTGGGCCAGATGCGGGAAGCGGTGCTGGCCGACGAATTCAGCCAGATCGAAACCGACGAACAACTGGCCAAAATGCTGCAGCAAGTTGACCGCGATCGCTTGATCCGCCAGGACGAATGGGACGCGTTGAAAGCCGCGTACAAGGCCAAGCAGGACGACCGCCAAGCGGCTCGCGACCATCTGGTGCGGAAACTGTAACTGGAACAGGCGTTCGAGGTTAGCCGCTTGCGGGCCGATCTGGACCATCAGACTCGCCTACGGGCTCACCAGCACGAAGTAGAATTGGCAACGCGCGTCGAAAGCGAAGAAACGAGTGCGTCATATTCGTGTCTCGAGTCTCGGTTGCATGAGATCTCTTTCACAGTGAACTACGCTTCCAAAACCGAACGACAGCGATCACCCGGCGGCGATGGGTGACCCTACAGCCCATCCCTTGGTCGTGCGCCGCTCGGCCACCAGTTCGAGGCTGGACGACCGCCGCCCAGCCGATCGATCCACATCGTACCACACCACGGCAGCGACGGCAAACGCTTTTTCGCGGTCCATGTCGGAAGTCGCAGCCGGGGAGAATTCAGCCCGGTCATCGCCGTGACGAGTTGCTGCTCAATGGCAGGCGACGCACGATTTCTTTCGCGATTCCTGGCATGGCGACAGCGGGACGATTTGATCGAAGCCGACGACGATGACAACCGGACGATTTTGGCCACGCGGCTCGTTTATCTAGAAGCGCGAACCACCGTTCGAAGGCAAACGGCCTGCACATCGGAAAAGCTCAGCGACGGCGGTTTGTGATCGCCGATAGATGCAACGAAGCCCAAGATTCCGGGAACATGACCGCCTGGCCATCAAGCAGGCCTATCTCGACCACATCTCGGCGAACTTTTCGACCACCTCGATCCTGCCACCGGTTGGCGAGTAGGCATAGCGCTCGGTCTTGTCGCCGCGCACCCGCTGGCGAATAACGTTGAAATGCCACGGATAGGTTTCGCTCGGCATGCGGCCGTTGACGCCCAGCAGCGGGTCGACCGCCCGCGCCCCGTCGCCGGCCAACGGCACGCGCACCTCGACGCTCCAGTAACCGTCGCCGACGTGTACCGCAGCCTCGGCGCCCGACTGCCAGCGCTCGCCGGCCCCGTCCTCGCCGCGGTCGGCGTCGGCCAAAGCGCCGGCCGGATTGACCGTGATCCGGTAGTACGAGTAGGTCGAGGTCTCTAGCAGGATCTCGATGAAATCGCCCGCCCGGATGTCCCCGCCCTGTCCGACGGCCAGCCCGGCGATGTCCGGCTCGGCGCAGCGGATGCCAAAATAGAGCGCTTCCCCGGCCCGGAACACGCGCACCCAAGTGCCCCGGTCGCGCGGCGCCGGGTCGCCCTTGTCCAACCCGAGCAACGGCAGCGTGCGCAGCGGCGGCCAGTACTGCTCGTCGTTCAGCCGGCCGTCCAGTCTCTTGCGGGCCAGAGCCGGCCAGGGCAGCACGCGCGCACGCGGCACGTTCTCGCGCTTGCGCCCGAGTTGCTCGCGCAGAGCGTACAGCGGCTGCACGTAACCAGCGACCCGCTGCACGCGCCGGCCGTGGACCGTGTCCGGCTCGACCGCCGCCTGTGCCGCTTCCAGCAGGGCGAGCGCGCGGCCGATTCTTTCCGGGTCGCGGTTCATGCCCGGCCAGTGCTGCTCGCTGTACTCGATGAATGCTTTCATCTGCGCACGTGCCGGGCCGTAATACAAGGTGTAATACTCTTCGAGCAACGCGTCGAGGTCCAGGTTGGCGTCCCACCAGAGTCGTGAGGTGACATAGATGTTCAGGTGGTCGATCGCCAGCGGGTCGTAGTCGTGCTCCGGCGTCGTTGGCCGGTAGTCGATCAGGTCGTGGTGCTTGTAGGTTTCGATCAGGTCGCCTCGGGAGACCCCCTTGAGTTCGCGCAGGTCCGCGGCGGCCAGGCGCGGGAAATAGACCGGCAGACCGCGGCTGCCCGGCCGGCTGTGCAGATAGTAATCCCAGATGTACCATTGGCGAGACGGCAGTTTCGCCAGCCACGCTTCGCGGATCGCCCGAAAGCGGTCCCGGGTTTCCGGGGCGTGAAAATGGCTGCGCCAGCGGCACTCGATGATCGCCAAGTTCGGGGCCATCGTTTCGATCTTTTCCGGCGGCAGTTGGTAGGCGCTGTAGGCCAGGCCGCTGACCATCCGGTCCGGGTGCGACCTGTGGATTTCCCGCGCCACCCGGTCCAGGTAACCCCAGACGTAATCGGACATCGCGCCGTTGGCGCCGCGTTCCGGGGTCAGTTGTCCCCGGCACCGCTCGCATTGGCACATCATCCCGCCGTAACCGTCGGGCATGTCGATGTTGACCATCGGCTCGCCGTAGTGGTCCAGAAGCGCGCGAACGTACTTGACGTGCTTTTCGAACAGGCCCTCGGACGACAGGCAGGGCGCCTCTCGCGCCCGCTCGCCGTCCCTGAGCGCGTAGAACTCCGGGTACGCCTCGCGCATCTCCGGCCGGCCGGTCACCCACTTGATGCCGTGGCCAGGCATGACGTGCCCGAGCCGCCGGTGGCCGGGGTCGAAGCCCAGACGCAGGTTCCAGGCCGCGATTTCGCCCAGCCCGTGCTGGGCGTAGCCGTAGCGCAGGTTGCGCACCGCGAAATCCGGCCGCACCACCCGGTTGTCCGCCCGCAGCGGGATGTCGGCCCGGCGCGGTACGACCTGGCCGAGTTCGCCCGGCGCGTACCAGCGCACGCCCAGGCCGCGCAAAAACTCGTGGACGGCGTTCAGCGTACCCGCGTCGTCGAACTCCCAGACGTCGAGGTCCGGGTAGTAATGCTGGTAGAACCAGTGGAACGGCGAGCGGAACGGCTCGCCGGTGATCCCGGCCCAGTCGCGGTCGACTCGCTCGGTGTCCTGGCGGCGCCGGCCCCAGGGCTCGACCGGCTCGAAGTCCCGATCCGGCCC
>SKKK01000256.1 GCA_007121535.1 Planctomycetaceae bacterium
ACGCCAACGGCGGCTAGCGCCGTGCCGCTCACTCATCGCGACCCCAAAATTTCGCCTGGACAACGCACTAGCCCCCCCCGGTCGTGGCCAGAGGCGTAGCGATCTCGCCGGCGAGCGGCGAATATTTCGGGCCCAGGGTTCGCCGCGAAGTAGGAACAAAACGGGATCAAAGACATGGGTCTTGACGTACGCAAATTGAACACGCCACTCCCGACCCCTTCCGGCTACTATCGAGCAGCCCCCTCGCTGCGGTGCAACGAGCGGAGCACATTGGTCACAAGCCAGTGCGCTGGCGCTAACCAGACGAAAGCCGTACCGCCCAGCAGCGCACCGGTCATGATGAACAGGGCCGGCATCGAGGTCTCGAATTCGATGTTCATGCTCCAGGCGATCGGCGTTATCGCCAATCCGAGGACAGCCCCGGTGAGCGTTGTCCAATGGTGATGGGACAACGGATAGGTCGCCAGGCTGATGACCGAAGACATCAGCGTTCCCGCAACCAGAAAGGCCATCAAGCTGACCGGGCTGTAATTCGGCGTTAAAGCGACGCCCAGCGCCACTCCGATCACGCCCCAGACCAGAAAATGCGGACCAACAGGTCGTGCTGCAAAGTGCCTGCGCAACGCCGCCAGCAGCGGCCGTAATCCGTGCCTGAAACCACTAATCTCCGGATGGCCGATCGACATGCAAAATCTCCTTAGCACCGTTCGAGAAATAACTGTCCAATGTCCCCTCGCCCCTCGTGGGAGAGGGCAGGGTGAGGGGGCAGAAAGTGCGTCAGTTATTCCTCGAACGGTGCTTAGTAACGCTAACCCCAAGGTAATGACTGGGCAACCTGCGAAAACCTGCTGGCAGCCCTTCCCACGGCGCCGGGCAGGCCAGCCGCCCAATTAAACTGTATCTCAGGATTATGTTCCGCAAACGAAAAAGTCACCCAAAAGCTGATCTTTCGCCTAATACGTTTCATTTTTTGCCTTTTCTACCCGATTCGGAGCATTCTGACGTGCTATGGTTGAGGGTCACTGGCTGGTCCCGATTAGCGGAGGTGTTTCTCGATGAGTACCGTAGCTGAATTGCCCCGTAGTCTTTTGCTTGCCCAGTCGCTGCAGACTCGGCGGTCTACGGATTTGATGCACCGGTCCGTGGGGACGTTCTTTGCGGTTTTCGCGGGCGGGCTGAGCCCGGCCAGAGTGGTGTCCGGATTGAGGACGGGCCGATGATGATCCGGGTGACGGACTTTTCCAAAGTGTACGGCCGCACGGTGGCGGTGGACGGGATCAGTTTCGACGTAGGCGCGGGCCAGATCTTGGGATTGTTGGGGCCCAACGGCGCCGGCAAGACAACCACTTTGCGGACGCTGGCCGGGATCCTTCTACCCACCCGCGGCCAGTTGTCGGTGGACGGCTGCGATGTGGTGCGCCAGGCGATTTGCGCCAAGCAGCGTCTGGCTTATGTGCCGGACGAGCCCGGGTTGTTCGAGGCGCTGACGGTCTGGGAGCATCTGCAATTCACCGCCGCGGCGTACCGGATCCGGGATTTCGCCCCACAGGCCAACGAACTCCTGCAGCGTTTCGAACTCGATTCGCAACGCGATCTGGTGGTGCACGAGTTATCGCGGGGCATGCGTCAGAAAGTGGCCATCGTCTGCGCGTATCTGCAGAACCCGCGAGCGATGGTGTTCGACGAACCGCTGACGGGCCTGGACCCTCGCGGCATCCGCACGGTCAAAGAATCGATCCGCCAGCACGCGTCCGCCGGGATGACGGCGATCGTCAGTTCGCACCTGCTGCCGTTGGTCGAGGATCTTTGCACGCACCTGCTGGTGCTGCATCAGGGCCGGGTGCGGTTCCAGGGCTCGATCGACCAGGCCCGGGCGCTGCTGGCCGGTTCGCAGCGTCCGGCATCGCTGGAGGAGGTGTTTTTTCAGATCACGCGGGACGACCAGCGAGACGACCAGCAGACGGCATGTTGACGGGAGATCGTGCGGATGGATCGGGCGTTATGGTACTTGTTGTTTTTGCGTCTGCGCGGCGGCATGCGCCAGCGGTTGCACGGTCTGCGGACGCTGCGCGGCGCGCTGCTGACGCTGGCCGGGGCGGCCTTCGTCGCCGGTTGGGTGTGGCTGCTGGTCTCGTCGCCCATCGACCGGCCATCGGTCTGGGGCGGGCCGGTGCCGACCGCCCCAGCCCGCGAGACGCTGCCGTTGGTGTTGCTGTTCGCCTGTGCCGTCACGGTGGCCACGACCTCAGGTCCGGCGATCTATTTCAATCGAGCCGAGGTGGACTTTCTGTTCGCGGGCCCGTTCAGCCGCCGTTCGCTGCTGCTGTACAAGTTTGTCGTCTACGGGTTTGGGGCGTTCATCACGGCGTTTTGCATTTCGGCCGTGATGCCGTCCAGTCTTCGGGCCTGGATCGCCGTCTTGCTGGGCACGTTCCTGACACTGGTGTTCCTGCAGTTGCTGTCGGCCGTACTGGGCCTGCTGGGGCAGACCTTGGCCGCCCGGCTGCAGCGGCGCTGGCGATGGGCGGTCATGGGTTGCGGGTTGTTGGTCCTGGCCGCCGCGCTGGGCGAAGGGCTGCTGAAAACTTCCGCGTACGACGTACTGGCCTGGTTCCGGGCAACCTGCGATTCACTAGCCGGCCGGATCGTGTTGGCGCCGTTTGACATCTTCGCGCGGGTGCTGGTTGCCCAGACAGCCGAGGCCTTGGTCCTTTGGGGCGCGTTGGCCGCCGGCGTGAACGCGTTGTTGCTGGCCGGGCTGGTCTGGCTGGACGCCGAGTATTACGAGGCGGTCGAGGCATCCAGCCGCCGGATGCGGCAGCGTTGGCAGCAACTGCGCCGCGGCCGGTTGGGCGTTCCCACGTCGGCATCCGCGTCTCGACGCATCCCCCTGCTGCCGCACTGGAGCGGCGCCGGCCCGCTGGCGTGGCGCCAAGCAACCACCGCCGTCCGAACCTCGCGACGACCGATGGTGTTGGTCCATCTGGCCGCCGCGGCCGGCGGACCCGCGCTGGTCGCCGCGGTTCGGTACGGACTGTCGCCCTGGGCCGCTGTCGGCGTGGTCATGGCCGTGTGCGTGATTTTCCTGCCGCGCATGCTGCTGTTTGATTTTCGAGGCGATCTGGAGCACCTGGAACAGCTTAAGTCGCTGCCGCTGCGGCCCTCGGCCATCGTGCTGGGCCAGTTGCTGACCCCGACCGTGCTGGCGACCACCGTTTTGATTTTTTTCTTCGGCATGGCCGCCCTGGCGTCGTCGGATGCCGCGGTCCGCACGCTGCTGGCAGCGGCCGTGCTGATCAGTCTGCCGTACAGTCTGTTCCACTATGCCGTGGAGAACCTGATCTTCCTGTGCTTTCCCTGGCGGGTCGTGCCCGTTGGGCGGATGGACTTCGAATTCTTCGGACGGACGTTGCTGGAGAGCGCTCTTAAGGTGACGGCCACCCTGGGCTGCTGGCTGGCCGCCGGGCTGTTATCGATCGTCGTTTACACTGCCTCCGGCCAATCGCGGCTGATCAGCCTGGCCGCCTGCTGGCTGTTCTTCCTGGGCGCCGCCCTGCTGCTGGTCAACCTGGCCGCCCGCCGGTTCCGTCGTTTGAACGTCTAGCAATCCCGGCCAGGGATTTCCCAGTTCCGATCACCGTGTTCCGATCTCTGACCTCTGACCTCTG
>SKKK01000444.1 GCA_007121535.1 Planctomycetaceae bacterium
CCGTGGGACCTTTGAACTGGACCAGAGTAAACCGGTTCAGCAACGGCAGCAACGAGCCCAGTTCCTGCCGGTTCGCCTCCGTAAGCTGCCCCGCCTCGCGCCGTAGCAGCAAGATATCCACCCGTAACGGGAGCTTGCCGACGGACACTTCTTCCAACACCTGATACGCAGTCCCCGAAGCATGGTCCAACAGCCGAGCAAACAAGGGATGCCACCAAGTGCGAGTCTTCCCAGGTTCGTCGCGCTGTTCATCAGAATCGGATGGGGGGAGGTCGGTCATACCGTCAGTATATCCGAACGGTTTTTCACTTCCACTACCAGTGGGTTGTCACAATGCAGGTTCTCACAAAACCTTCGGCCGGAACGTGGCTGTGTTTTGGTTCAACGGGACTTTGAGTTTTGGGGTTCTGGCAACTGTTCACGCCACCTCGCCGGCCGCCAATTGCTGCGCCAAGGCGGCGTCGTCCTCAGCCAGCGGTGGCCAGGGCGTGCCGTCGTAGATGTAATCGCGGTAATAGGCTGCATCGTAAACGCGATGCAGTACAGCTTGCAGGTCCAGCCGGGCGTCGGGATGCGGGGCTTGCAAGGGAATGGGGATCTCCGGCAACCGGTCCCGCAAGCCGATGGGCCAGAACTCGGCCTGCGGCCGGTCCTCGACGCGGCTGACCAACACGCAATAGTCGCCCGTGGGCGCTTCGTCGAACGGCATCCGCGGCCAGCCTCGCAGCAGGTCCAGTTCGACGAAATGAGCGTCGCTCTGCAACAATCCCGCCCGCTTGGCCAAGTACCGCTGGCGGTCGTCGCCCGGTCGCTTGTTTGTCGGACTCAGCAGTTCGATCACCGTCACCAGTCGCCGCGTCTTGCTGTCTGTTCCAAGTACGGGTTCATGCCGGGAAAAGGCGAAGGCATCGGGATTCTCCTTGTGCATCGACGGTCTTACGTTCATTCTAGCGGATCGTGCAATCGCTGGCTTTGGTCATCGACGGCCAAACCGAAATCGGCCACGTGGGCGCTGTTCGTATTCTTCGTCAATGGGCGTCTGACCGACGCCTAACCGGCAGGCCACCTCTTCGGCCAGTAGACGCACCAACACTTCAGCGCGGGCCGCGTCGGCCGCATCAGCCAGGAAGTCCTCGATCCTCGGTCGTGCTCCACTTTCCCAGGCGGCGCGGAACTGGGCCTGCACCTGATCGATGTGCTCCAGTTCCGTAAGAGACAGCGTTTTCGGGTTCTGATCGGAGTGATCGTTCATGAGTCAGGTACCCTCCGCAGACAGACACAAGTAACAAGATTACACGAACGGGGTTATGCTCAGCACTCGGGTGTTCCGAATCCAACTCTCCTAAACAGGATACCCGAGCGAGCGGCGGTTTGCAAACAGGCGGAGAATCGCCATCCCGGCCAACAACTGAACGGGCGGATGGCAGCATGCTTCGATGGAGGCGTCCAGTTTCGCATTCACCGGCTGATTCGGGGAGCCGATTTGTAAATGCTGCCAGCATTACGGACGTAAAAGAAGCAAGCAGATTCTCGCTCAGGGCAGCTCAACTTACGCGGAAGGCGCCACTACGGCTTACCGGACTGACTGCTTGGCTGACTTACTGGTCAGACTAATCCACCGAACTCAAGGCCAAGCGGAACCCGAGGGAGCCGCGGCGGTTGGACGGCGCGAGCCCGGACCGGTACGCCGACCGGCAGTAACCCGCGCCGTCGCCCCAGCTTCCGCCGCGATGCACGCGGAACGAGCCAGTGGCAGGCCCCTGCGGATCGTCCGTCGGCGACGACCGGTAATACGCCAAAACTAGCCAATCCGAACACCATTCGCGCACGTTGCCCTGCATATCATACAAGCCCCACGCGTTCGGCTTCTTTTGACCCACCGGATGAGTCTGCCTAGCCGAGTTCCCAGACCACCAAGCGTAGTCACCCAGCGATGATTCCGAGTCGCCGAACGACCACTTCGTCTTGCTGCCGGCACGGCACGCGTACTCCCACTCGGCTTCCGTCGGCAGACGATACATCCGGCCAGCACTCCGCTCTGCTGGCAACCCGGAAAGCTTCCGGCAGAACTCGACTGCATCCTCCCACGAGACTCTCTCCACCGGTAACTGAGCACCTTTGAAGTTGCTCGGGTTCGTCTCCATCACCCGCTCGTACTGCTCCTGCGTCACCTCGATCACGCCCAGATAGAACGGCTTGGTGATCCGTACCGTGTGCTGCGGCTTTTCCAAGTCCGATGCATCCGGATCACTGTCCGGCGAGCCCATCTGGAATTCGCCCGACGGGATGAACGCCAGTTTGATGCCGATGCTGTTGGTGACCTCGAGCTCGACGCCTAGGTATTCGGCCCAGGCTCTTTGGTGCTGGCGAGCAGTGTCGGCGTCGAAGGGACCGATAGCCGGCGGCGGTGAGCCGGTGGCTAGATTCCCAGATGGTAGCGGTCGGGGCTCGGAAGCTGCTGGCATTGGCTGGTGCTCGGGTTCCCCCAACACAGGAGCCGGTAAGGCAACTCGCAATAATTGATCTACCTATGGATCGTGATTTCGTGCATCTTGCCAGAATTCTGGGGGAGTGTCGATCACAAAAGTCTCAGGGAGGAGACGATGAGCGAACTGACGGATCAACACATCGCGACGATCAAAGATGCGGCGTCAAAGCTGACGGGTGCCGACCGCCGAGCTTTCCAAGCTCAGGTGACACTGGACTACCTCGAGGGGAGTGCTCGTGCTCTCTCGCAGAACCGCAAAGCCAGCAGGATCCCAAGTTTCAGTCGCCATTCAATTACACGTGGATCACAGCCAAAGCCATGCGTCAGGCGCTGATCGACGAGAAAGGCTGGAAGGATGAAGAGTTGCCTTGCGAGAAGACCATCGGCAACATCCTCAATCGCTTGGGCTATCGCTTGCGGCGAGTGGAGAAAGCGAGACCTGTCAAGAAGGTTCGCGAAACCGACGCGATTCTTGAAAACGTGCAGCGGGAAAACGAGGCAGCGGATGAACGGGAAGATTCGCTACGAATATCGATTGACACCAAGGACAAAGTCAAGGTGGGAGACCTGTCTGGCGGCGGCCAATCACGAGGCCGCGAGGCGACGAAAGCCAACGATCATGACATGAAATACGAAGAGAAATTGGTACCGTTTGGCATTCTTGATGTTCTGGCAGGCTTGTTGACGATCATTTTTGGGACTTCGAGCGAGACCAGCGACTTCATTGTCGATTGTCTTCAACAATGGTGGGATGCCAATCGGGACCGCTATTCACACATTCGACAGTTGGTAATCAATGTGGACAATGGTCCGAACAACTCGAGTTGCCGCACGCAATTCCTGAAGCGGATGGTAGAGTTTGCAGATCGCAACAAGTGGATACCGCATCTTCTCCATTATGGCCCCCGTCGGCCCACAAAGCAACCGATGTTCGTGGTGTTGCTGCTGCTGTCCATTCCCTGAATGATCAGCGACCTTCCAACATTTCGCCAAGCAGGTCGTTTTCTACCTGCAACGGGTCGAGCACTTCCCCTAAAGAGACAGATCGAATATCCAGCACACTGTGGCTCCGACGCTCCAACCTCTCGACGACCAAACGTACTCGTTCGCGGTTTGTCAAGGGCAATGGCTGTTCCGGCCGCAATATCCCGTTCTCATAAACTGCTTC
>SKKK01000310.1 GCA_007121535.1 Planctomycetaceae bacterium
AGCCCAGTCCGGCTTGCCCAGACACAGCCAATGGAACCCGATTCCCGCACGGCGAACCAACTCGATATCGTCCAGCGTCCGTTCTTCATAGCTGTTCTGCCACGTGTTGATCCCCGCTGCCTGACAGGCCCGAAGCAACTCTACCACCCGTTCGGGTGTATGGTATTCTCTCAGGTGCCGACTGTAAAGCCAATTGAAGTGGGAATGGCCGTAGATGGGATTTCCGCCGACGATCAGCCGAGAGATCTGGTGCGGCCCGAGTGTCACGGTGGGCAGCGACGGCGCGGGCGTTCCCGGTTCGGCCCCCACGGTTTGGCTGTCTTGGGAGGTGGCCGCAGTGAGCGCCAAGCCGGCGGTCATCCCCGCCACGTGCTGGAAGAATCCGCGCCGGTCTTGGTCCACGTTCACGGTACTGGCTTCGTTGGCTCGTGGTCGCAGCATGACTTCACCTCCAGAACAGGTTCCCGGAAAAACATTCGCCTGCGGAATCCTAGGGGCAATTCCGCCTCGCGACAATCCGCAAGCGAATCGTCCTGCTGCAAATTCCACAGCTTGCCGAGCGTCACGTTTCGCAGCACGCGGAAATTGCGGATGCGGATTCCTTCCATTCAAGCCATCTTACGAGCCTGCCCGCACGAATCGCTCCAGTTCCGTCCGCCAGTTTCACGGGCAAGAAACGTGGTCGTCCGCGTCTCCAATCGCGTAGGGACAACAGGATGTAGCGAGCCCCTGGACGAGATACGTTGCGGTGGGTAGACTCGATGCGGTGCTCGTTGGCCGTTCAATGCAATTGGCCCGAAGAGTCGGTAACAACCGGTTCAATCACTCCGAACCCATGGGAAAACACGTGATGCCATCCACCTCTTTGCCAGAAACTCAGTATGCCGTTCAGCTTGTCGGGCCCAGCGAGTTACGGTTGAATACGTCGAAAGTGATTCCGCAACCCGGACCTTTTGAGATCTTGGTCAGAGTCGAGGCGGTGGGGTTGTGCTTTTCGGATCTGAAACTGCTGAAACAATTCCATCAACACGTGCGGAAGAGCGAGGTGGTCGAGGGCATGGACCGGGCCGTCCTGGAACAGGCTCGCAATTATGTGCCGCAGAATCAGCCCACTGTCCCGGGGCATGAAGTTGTCGGGCGAATCGTGGCGGTCGGCGACCAAGTGAAACAGCATCGGGTCGGCGAGCGTTGTCTGGTCCAGGCGGATTATCGCCAATTGCCGACGGCCGGCGGTTCCAATGCAGCCTTCGGATACAATTTCGAAGGAGGGCTGCAGGAGTACGTGCTGTTCGACGAACGCGTGGTGGTGGCGCCGGACGGCGACCGGTTTCTGATTCCGGTGGGAGACGAAAAGGGCGCATCGGCCTTGGCGTTGGTCGAACCTTGGGCGTGTGTCGAGGCGTCGTTCGTCACGCGCGAGCGAACGACGATCAAGGTCGGGGGACGTTTGCTGGTCGTCGCCGACGATCCGCAGCATCTTCCCAGCCTGACGGGCTGTTACGCTCCGCAGGGGCCCCCTGCCGAGATCCGAACGGTCGCGTCCGACCAGGTCGGCCCGCTGCCCAACGAAGGGTTTGACGACATCGTCTACTATGGTGCGGACAAGGCGACGATCGAGCAATTGAACGACAAGTTGGCCAACGGCGGCATCTTGAATATCGTGCTGGGCGGCCAACGCATCGGGCAACCGGTGTCGGTCGGGGTGGGCCGAGTCCATTACGGCATGACGCGGTGGATCGGCACCATCGGGCACGATCCGGCCGAATCGTATCAGGTGATTCCGGCTGACGGCGAGGTCCGTGACGGCGACCGCGTTCTGGTGGTCGGCGCGGGCGGGCCGATGGGCCAAATGCAGGTGATCCGCATCGTGTGCCTGGGCAAATCCGGGCTGCAGGTGGTGGGGACGGATTTCGAGGACGCTCGACTGGATTCGCTGCTGTGCAAGGCCGATCCGATGGCCAAAGCCAACGGTGTCGCGTTGCGGCTGGTCAACCCCCAGCACACACCGCTGGAGGGCTCGTTCACGTACTTCGTGCTGATGGCGCCGATCGGCGCGCTGGTTGCGGACGCGATTCAGCAGGCAGACGATCGAGCGATCATCAACATCTTTGCGGGGATTCCCGCCACCGTCCGGCACGACCTGGATCTGGACCGCTATATCGAAAAGCGTGGATTTCTGTTCGGCACCAGCGGTTCGACCATCGAAGACATGCGGATCGTGTTGCGCAAGGTCGAAGCGGATCGGCTGGATACCAATGCATCGGTCGATGCAATCAGCGGAATGGCGGGCGCGATTGAAGGCATCGCTGCGGTCGAGCACCGCACTTTGGCCGGAAAGATCATCGTCTACCCCATGCTGCACGATATCGGGCTGATCCCCTTGACGCAACTGGATCGGCATTTTCCCAGCGTTGCGGCAAAACTGGAGCACGGAAAATGGACTCCCGAAGCCGAACGGGAATTGCTGCGAGTGGCAGGGGGAGGCGAATAGGTGTCGGGATCCGAAAGGACATTCGTCGGTTTCGGCTTTGGTCCGATCCAGAGCGGATTGTTCTTGTACGAGGCTTACCGCTCGGGCAACTTCGATCGGTACGTTATTGCCGAAGTCGATGCACCGCTGGTCGACGCCGTGCAGGCGACCGGAGGACGCTATCAAATCAATATCGCGCATCCGGACCATATCGAACAAGTCGCGGTCGAAGGGGTGCGACTCTACCATCCCGCCAGACCCGAGGACCGTCGAAAACTGGTACGGGCGATCGCGGAGGCCGACGAGTTGGCCACCGCTTTGCCCAGCGTCCAATTCTACGATTCGGGTGACAGCAGCAGTGTGGTCAGCCTGTTGGCCGACGGCCTCGGGCAACGCGACCCGGATCGACCGGCGATCATCTATGCTGCGGAGAACCACAATCACGCGGCCGAGATCCTGGGCGATGCGCTTCGCGATCGAGTTCCCGATCGATCGCGGGCCAAGATCCAGACGCTCAATACGGTGGTGGGAAAAATGAGTGGAGTGGTGACCGACGGCGACACCATCGCTCGATTGGAACTGGCCCCGCTGACTCCCGAGACGCCGCGTGCCGTGCTGGTCGAGCGGTTCAATCACATCTTGATTTCGCGAGTGACGTTGGATGGTTTTCAGCGGGGTATCCAGGTGTTCGTCGAGAAGGATGATCTGCTGCCGTTCGAAGAGGCGAAATTGTACGGGCACAATGCCATCCATGCGCTGATCGGGTTTCTGGCTGAACGACGCGGGCTGACGACGATGGCCCAGGCAGCCGAACATGACGACATTCTGATCACAGCTCGCGCCGCATTTCTGGATGAATCGGGGGCAGCGCTGATCGAGAAGTACGGGCATCTGAACGAGCCGCTGTTTACCAGGGACGGGTACCAAGCCAGTGCGGAAGATCTGCTGCAACGGATGTTCAATCCGCATCTGAACGATCTGGTCGCTCGGGTCACTCGGGACGCTCGCCGCAAACTGGCCTACGACGACCGCTTGTTCGGCACCATGCGTCTGGCACTGAACCATGGCATCCGGCCTCGCCACATGGCCCGAGGCGCCGCTGCCGCTTTGTGCAGCCCCGAGATTCCCTCCATCGGATCGCAGGCGGAGCTTCGCAGTGCCTTATGCGATATCTGGGGGCCGCAGGACGATGCATGGGCCGAGTCGCTGATCGACCTGACTTGGCAAGCCATGCGGGAAGCAGGTAGCATGAAAGGTGCGCACGGTGCGCGCATGTTGTAGAACGGAAATTATTCCGTTGTCCGTTCCGAACGGAATGAATTCCGTTCTACTCTGGTTGCGGGCGTCAGCCCGCTTTAGGAGTTGGGCAACAATGACTTCCTGAGCGGTACGGCGTTAGCCGCCGTTCGCCGAGCCGCAGACCGGCGGCTAGACCGCTCACCGGCGGCTAGCGCCGAGCCGCTCACATGAAGAAATGACAATTGTTCATTTGTCCATTCGATAAAGATGTGCGGAGCTTCGATACGATGTCCAACTCGGTAGACAATGATGCCCCATTCCTGGCGAACAAGCGAGTCGCTTTCGTGGGCAAGTTGGGTGGCGTCACTCGCCGCGAGGCTCAGCAACTGGTCCGCGAATGCGGCGGCACACCTACGGATCGCTTGAGTCGCGATGTGGATTTGGTTGTCGTCGGAGCCGACGAACTGCCCTTGGGCGATCAAGAGGATCTCTTGAACGACGAGACTCGCCAAGCAGCCGCGGCGGGGCGCTTGGAGATCATCAGCGAAACGGTTCTTTGGCAGCGTTTGGGCTTGGTCGAAAGCGAGCAATACGTGCGGCGATTGTATACCCCGGCTATGCTGGCCCAGCTCTTAGGCGTCTCGGTCGCTACCATCCGCCGCTGGCATCGACGCGGGTTGATCGTCCCGGCTCGCGAGGTCCGGCGTCTTCCTTATTTCGATTTTCAGGAGGTCGCCACCGCTCGTCGTCTGGCTCAAATGCTGGCCGCTGGCATGTCGCCATCGACCGTCGAGAGAAAGTTGGCAGAACTATCGCGCTTCGTACCCGAAGTTCAGCGGCCCCTGGCCCAATTGTCGATCATCGTCGAAGGACGCCAATTCCTGCTGCGCCAGGGCGAGGGGCTGATCGAACCCGGGGGCCAGATGCGATTTGATTTCGAGGCACTGGAAACCGCGGACGAGCAGGATTCGGGCGACCATCCGACGCAGCGTACGCTGTCGTTCGAGGACTATTTCGCGCAACAGGCCAAACCGCCGTCGGTTGACGAGATGCTGGGTTTCGCCGGCCAGTTGGAAGACGACGGCCACTTGGAACAAGCCGTCGAGATGTACCGTGTCGTCCTGTCCGCCGTCGGCCCGAAGGCGGAAGTCTGTTTTCAAATGGCCGAATTGCTGTACCGGCTGGGCGACTTGTCCGCTGCCCGCGAGCGATACTACATGGCGATCGAGTTGGACGAAGACTTTGTCGAAGCGCGAGCGAACTTGGGTTGTGTTCTGGCCGAGTGCGGGCAGTTCGAGCTGGCGATCGCTGCTTTCGAAGGGGCGTTGCGATATCACAGCGATTACCCCGACGTCCATTACCATTTGGCGCGTACTTTGGACGACGTGGACCGCCACGACGAAGCCGATCGGCATTGGGTCCGATTCCTGGAACTTGCGCCCAGCAGCCCTTGGGCTGACGAAGCCCGGTTGCGTTTGGACAGCCCGTCGAGCGTCGAGATATGAAGATGAACCATCGACAGCCACCGAAATCCGACGGATTCGCGTGCCCTCATTGCGGCGCGAACCTTTCCGAGGACGCCGATTTCTGCCGCACCTGCGGCGCCAGCGCCGATTCCGGCTGGCAGGACGACGACTGGGATGAATACGAAGAAGACGAAGATGATTTCGACTACGACGACTACCTGCGTCGCGAGTTTCCCGAGCATGCCCCGCCGGAGATTCGCCCCAACCCCCGACGCGCGCTGACCGTCGTGATCGTCCTACTGCTGTGCTTGGCCCTGTTGTTGATGTCGACGCTGGTCATGCCTTTCTGATCGGCGATTTTTTGTACCATTCCGTCAGAAAAAACGTCACCTTGCCACCGGAGGATCATGTATTGGACAAGCCATCCTCGCGATCCTGGTCCATCTGCAGCGGTTGCCCGTGAACCCGACATTGACTTTCTGCTGACTCAGCATCCGGACCGCCGCGGCGACAAATACTGGCGCGGCGCCGATCTGGTCATGGAAGTGGTCAGCGAGGACGATCCGAATTGCGACCTTGTGACCAAACGCGTTGAATACGCCCTGGCCGGAATCTGCGAATGCTGGCTGCCGGATCGCCGGGACCGGACAGTCACCGTCCTGGCAATCGATGCCGCCGCCAGCGAGTACTCAGTTGCCGGCCGCTATGCGCAAGGCGAGACGGCGCGATCGGTGCTGCTGGATGGATTTTCGGTCGAGGTGACTGAGGTATTCTCGCATTCCTGAACGGACAGCATCTACGTTGCTTACCGCGGCAGCTATTGGCACACGAGGAGTTTGCCTTTACCGATACAGATGAATCCTGAAGTCAAACAAGCGGCGCTCGACTTCGTTCGTGTTGCTGTGGTTGACGTAGATCACGCCTTTCTGGCCACCACGGGTCTTTTTCGTTTTGGAAAGCAGGTGCGGCAGATTTCGCAGACGGTCCCGTCACAGCCGCGGGCGGTGCAGTGCTGGCGGCCGTAGAAGATGATCTGTAGATGCAAGCGATTCCACAACTCTTGCGGAAACAGCCGCTTCAAGTCGCGTTCGGTCTGTGCGACGCTGCGCCCCGAGCTTAAGCCCCAACGTTGTGCCAGGCGATGAATATGGGTGTCGATGGGAAAAGCGGGGTGGCCGAAGGCTTGAGCCATCACAACGCTGGCCGTCTTATGGCCCACGCCGGGCAGTGATTCCAGATCCTCGAAATTCTCCGGCACCCGCCCTTCGAACCGTTCCAGCAACTGCCGTGAAAGCTCGGAGATGGCCTTGGCCTTTTGAGGCGCCAACCCCAGCGACTGGATAATCGACTGGATGGTTTCCACGGGCAACCGAGCCATCGCTTCGGGGGTGCGGGCCAAGCGAAAAAGCTCGGGGCTCACTTCGTTGACCTTCTTGTCGGTCGACTGGGCGCTTAACACCACGGCGACAAGCAGCGTGTAGGGGTCGACGTGCTGCAAAGGAATCGGCGTGTCCGGATACAGACGCTGCAGGTGCTGCTGGATGAATTCCGCTCGTTCGCGTTTCTTCATGACGAATGCCGCTAGCTCCATGAAGTCGATTGTTTCGGTTTTGTCGCAACTAGGTTACAATGTTGCCGTGATGGAAGACGCCAGGACGCGATTTCCGAGCTTTGGCACCCTGCATTCATCAAGGAGATTTCATGCCCCAGCAAGAAAGGTTCGACTGTGTCGTCATCGGTGGCGGTCATAACGGTTTGGTGACGGCAGCCTACCTGGCCAAAGCGGGAAAATCGGTTTGTGTTCTGGAACGTCGCAACGTGCTGGGCGGTTGCAGTACCACCGAGTTGCTTTGGCCCGGTTACCGGGTCTCGACCGCCGCCTACGTGATCAGCCTGTTTTTGCCGGAGATTATACGGCAGCTTCGGTTGAAGGACTACGGCTTGCATATCTTGCCGCGAAATCCCTCGTCGTACACCCCGTTGCCGGACGGGCGGTCGCTGCTGATGGGGCCGGACCGGTCTGCCACGTTGCGCGAAATCGCCAAGTTCAGCCAGCGGGATGCCGAAGCGTTCCCGCGTTACGAGGCGATGTTGGAGCGAGTCGCCGATGTGATCGAACCGATCCTGTCACAAACGGCGCCGGACCCGCTGCCGATACCCAAGTCGCAGCGTCCCATCGGGATGGGCAAGCGATTGCGTGACACGGCGCGCATGTGGGATCTGTACCGGATGGTGGGACGTTTGGGAGGCGATCTGCAGGATGCGATCGAGTTGATGACGGCGGCTGCCCAGCCTTTGCTGAAGCGCTGGTTTGAAACGGAAGTCTTGCGAGCGACGTTGGCCACCGACGCGATCATCGGTGCGTTCGCACCGCCCTCCGCGCCCGGGACGGCCTACGTGCTGCTGCACCACGTCATGGGCTCGGCGGGCGGCGCCCGAGGCATCTGGGGTTATGTCCAGGGCGGCATGGGCGGCTTGGCCGACGCCTTGGAAGGTGCCTGCAACGATCTGCACGTCTCGATCCGACGCGAAACGCGCGTCCAGCGTATTCTGGCAGAAGCGGATCGCGTCCGGGGGGTTCAGTTGAGCGACGGGTCGGTCGTCGAGGCCGCGACGGTCGCCTCCAGCATCGATGCGCACCAGACGTTCCGACGCCTGTGCCAGCCGGAACATCTGCCCGACGCTTTTCTGTGCGCCATCGATCGGATCGATTACAGCTCGGCGTCTGCCAAGATCAACCTGGCCTTATCGGAACCTCCGGATTTCCTGGCCGATCCCTCCAGCGGGATCGCGCCCCATCATCACGGCACCATGCACATCGGGCCGGACCTGGATACCATCGAGCGCGCTTACGACGACGCCAAGTACGGTCGGCCCAGCACCGAACCGATCCTCGAAATGACAATGCCTTCCGCCGTCGACCCGACGGTTGCCCCTGCCGGTAAGCACGTGATGTCGATCTTTGTCCAGTACGCGCCCTATCAACTGGCCGAAGGATCTTGGGACGACGTCAAAGAAGATTTCGCTGATCGGTGCATCCAGTTACTCGCTCGTTACGCACCGAACGTACCTGCGGCCATCGAGCATCGGCAGATCCTCAGTCCCCTGGATTTGGAACGCACCTTCGGGCTGACCGGCGGCAACATTATGCAGGGCGCCATGGGATTGAATCAACTGTTCTTTCTCCGGCCTGTAGCCGGCTGGGCCGATCACCGAACGCCTTTGCGCGGCTTGTACCTTTGTGGCGCCGCCAGCCATCCCGGCGGCGGCGTGATGGGCGCCTGCGGTCGTAACGCCGCTCGGGAAATCCTACGCGACCGTTGACCCCAAAGGTCGTAGGCACAGCTCGAGTCTGTGAAGTAGGTCGGAGTGGCTCAACGCTAACGATGTGAAGACCATGGAAGAAGAGGGGTTGCCAAGGTGCCCGTCCCGATCTTCCGACTTTTGCTAGCGGATCGCCATGGCCTGCGCCTTAGAGTAAGCCGCCCGCGCCGTGATGCACGGTGTTAACATCCCCGTACAAGCCCACGTTGACGGACAACTCTGGGTTTGATCTGATGTCGATGTGGACGGCGGGCGAGCGCCGACCGATCGAAGTCAAGTGATGGCCCGCAAAGGGAGACGTCGAGGTCACTGCACAATGATCTATTCTTTACGCTTACAGTGTTTCAAGAACTTCCGCGACGCAGAACTTGAATTGGGACCGCTGACGGTTTTGGTCGGAACCAACGCCTCGGGCAAGAGCAATCTGCGGGATGCGTTCCGATTCTTGCACGGGATGTCTCGGGGCTATTCGTTGGCCGAAACGATTGGGGAGAAATACGTCGAAAGCGGCGTTCTCCAATGGCGGGGCATTCGTGGAGGTCTCCGAGAGGTGGCATGTATTGGCGAGAGATCCTTTGTCCTTCAGTCGGTGTTGCCGTTGCGCAGCAAGGCCGGCGGTCTTCTCGCGACAAAGCTGCGTCACCGGATCGAAGTCGCCGTACCGAGCGGCAACGGCCCGCCTTGTGTGAGCCGCGAATCACTTCATCGGGGGCACAAACTTGTGTTCGATTCGCACCCGGTTGATGATCCACCGGCACAAGAAGGATCGCCTTATCTGTTCGTACGGCTACCCCGTGATGCGAGAAACCGGAAGCACGGGAAACGCCTGCGGTTTCTCGACAATCAACCCATCTTGTCGCAATTCCAGCGCCATCAGGATGTGCCGATGGAATACCGGAATCCCGCCGAGCAGGCACTGTCGGCGTTGGAATCGATGCGGTTTCTGGATCTATCTCCAGAAGTGATGAAGACCCCGTCGCTGCCAGGCCAGATCGTGTTGGGCGACCGTGGGGAGAATCTCTCGTCGGTCCTCCAAGCGATTTGTCAGGACGATTCGGCAAGGCGAAGCATTGCCTCATGGATTCAGGAACTCACTCCGCAGGATGTGGTCGACTTTGAATTTGTACCCGATCAGACTGGGCGAGTTTTGGTCACGCTGGTGGAAAGCAGCGGACGACGCATCTCGGCCCATAGCGCCTCGGATGGTACGCTACGGTTTCTGGCGATGATCGCGGCGTTGCTCGGCCCCGCCGTCGCGAAGTTCTATTTTTTTGAGGAGCTGGACAACGGGATTCATCCTACCCGTCTGTTCTTGCTCCTGCAGTTGATCGAACAGCAGGCCCGGCAGGGCAGAGTCCAGGTCGTGGCGACGACGCATTCGCCGCAACTGCTGGCGATGCTGAGCGAAACCGCGCGCGAACACGCATCGCTGGTATATCGGCTGAGCGATGCATCGGGTGCCCGCATTCGGCGGATCGTAGATATTCCTGATGCCAAACGCGTCCTGGAAACGCACAATCTCGCGCGACTGCACGAGTCTGGTTGGCTGGAAGACGCAGTAAGTTTTTCGGAGGAGGAGGGAACCGACGTTTGAACGGGCTGATCATTCCCGAGGATTTCCGCAAGGATCAGTACATCGTTCGCCCGCTGATCAAGCGGATGATGGCAGAGCTTGGCAAGCCGAACGCTAATGTGCGCGTCTGCCTGAATCCATTGCTCGGGGGCGTCAGCGAAGCGCTGAAGTGGGAACAAATCGCTGAGATTATTCACCGTTATCGGAACATGATCGATTTGTTCCTTCTGCTGGTGGACCGCGACGGGGTTATGGGACGGCGAACGTCCCTGAATGCTCTGGAGAAGAAGGCCGCTGAACTGTTGCCGGCTGGAAGAATGTTCTTGGGAGAGAACGCTTGGCAAGAGATCGAGGTCTGGGCGATCGCAGGTCAATCGCTCCCCAAGAAGTGGAGCTGGCAAGATATCCAAAACGAAGTCAATCCCAAGGAGGTCTATTTTGTCCCTTTAGTGCGTCAACGCGGTCTTGAACGCGAGGCGGGCAATGGACGAAGAACGTTGGGAAAGGAAGCAGCATCGAATTACGGACGCGTTCGAGCACGCTGCAAAAAGGATGTGGAAGCCTTGGAGAAAAGAATCAGCCGCTGGCTGCGAGGATGAGAATCGTGTCGCCAGCAGAATCGACGGGTTCAGCAGCGTCTTTTTGCGAAAGGGAGAAATCGAGATGAACCATCTTACACGTGAATGCTTGTTGGGGGTCGGGATCTGCTTGTTCGTCGGGCTGGGTTTGACCGCCGTGCATGCGGACCAGCCGCTTGTGAGCCGACCGAATATCCTGTTCGCGTTCGCCGACGACTGGGGGTATGGCCACGCAGGGGTCTACGGCGACCCGACGGTCCAGACGCCCACGTTCGACCGAGTGGCTCGGGAAGGCGTCTTGTTCCACCATGCGTTTATTTCCTCGCCGTCGTGCACTCCCTCCCGCGGCGCTATCCTGACGGGTCAGGACTTCTGGCGACTGGGGGCGGCCGCCAATCTCTGGTCGCTGTTTCCGGGCGATTTGGTGGTCTATCCCGATTTGCTGGCCGAATCCGGCGAATACTACGTCGGGCACACGCGGAAGGGCTGGGGGCCGGGCCGTATCGAAGGACGCAAGCATAATCCGGCAGGTCCGAGCTTTCCCGATTTCGAGCGGTTTTTAAAGCAGCGTCCCGAGGGAATGCCTTTCTGTTTCTGGTTTGGCAGCCAGGATCCGCATCGAGGCGTTCGAGGCGACGGAGCCGCGTTGCAGAAGGCCATGGGCCTGGACCCTGCCGACGTGGTGGTGCCGGCCATGCTGCCGGATACACCAGCGGTGCGCCAGGACATCATCGAATATTATGCTCAAGTACAACGTTTCGACCGCGACGTGGCCAGGTTGCTGCAATTGCTGGAGGAGAACGGCGAGTTGGACAATACACTGGTCGTGATCAGCAGCGACCACGGTTGGTCGTTCCCGCGCGGCAAGACGAACTTGTACGACGTGGGGACCCGCGTGCCCATGGCGGTCCGCTGGCCTGCGGGAATCCGTACTCCGGGCCGAACGGTCACCGATTTCGTGAACCTGATCGATCTTGCGCCAACGTTCCTGGAAGCCGCTGGACTGGAAGTGCCCGAAGCGATGACCGGTCGATCGATTCTGCCGCTGTTGGCCAGCGATGTTCAAGGACGCATCGACCCGACTCGCGACCGCGTGTTCACCGGCCGCGAACGCCACACGCCCGCTCAAGCCGCTGGGCTCAGCGGCGGTTACCCGAAACGCGCGCTGCGCACCGACCGCTACCTGTACATTCGCAACTACAAGCCCGAGCGTTGGCCGGAAGGTACGCCCGATTATGAAAACGCCTTCATTCCGGGCGCTTGGCTGGGCGATGCCGATAACGGGCTCACGAAATTCTATCTCTGGGCCAACCAGGATCGGTCCGACATTCGGCCTCTGTACGATCTGGCGTATGCCAAGCGGCCAGCCGAAGAGTTGTACGACGTGGAACGAGATCCCGATCAGATGAACAATGTCGCCGACCACCCCGATTATGCCGAAGTGCGAAGCGCGATGGCCCAGCAACTGACTCAGTACCTCCGCCAGACCGACGACCCCCGCGAGCTGGGTACTGACGACGAACTGGACCAGACCGAATATTTCGGCGGCATCCCACGCTGGCCCGGCCAAGAGGTCATTGACCGCTACCGCGACTGACAATAAACTCCTGGCCGGGTGCTTATTTCCCGAACCGGTCGGCCAGTTCGGCCGCGCGGGTTAACGCGTCCTGCCAGCGGGGGAATTGCTTGGGAAACTTCTCGGCGGCCTGGCGAGCGATCTGGCCCAGGGATAATTGACCGTCGATCAGCGACAACAAATAACGGTCGATCTGCCCGCTGGCCGATAGCCGTGGGACATAACCTGCCTCGCTACGGCGCAGTTTCTCGACGCCCAGTGCGTTACCTAGGAAGGTTGACTGCTGAAATCGTAGACGACGTTCGGGCGGCGAGCGGTGGGCTGACGAGGATGCGGGGGCGGAAAATACCTCGGTCTCCCAACGCCAGACGTACTCTCGGGCAACCAGATTCGCAGCCAGCCGAACCGCCACCTGCTCGCCGACCGCCAGATCTATCGGCTGCTGCAGCGGAAAGAAGGCTTGACCGTAAATCAGCTTGGGCTCGCCCGGAGCGTTCGAAAAACCGATACCGTCCAGTAACTGGGTGTCGAACCAAACGAGGACACCGTGAGCGGTGCCGGGGCGCTCGGCGGTCCAAGTCATCTTCGCATCGACATGCGGGCTGTCGACCGTTCGGTAATCCAGCGTCGCCCAGCGTTGCGGCGGGACGATCAGCCGATCCGCAGTCAAGTCGACTCGGCGCCACGTGTTGACGACCAGCGGATGGGCGGCTCGCATGTCCAGCCCCAGGTCATTGCTTATCCACGGCCGCTGGTATTGCTGGTAAGATTCAGCCGAATCGACCAGCGCCGCCCAGATCGTGTCGCACTG
>SKKK01000314.1 GCA_007121535.1 Planctomycetaceae bacterium
CCGCGACGAACCCCATCCTGTCGCCATGCCGCAGATCGTCGGCCTCGCACGAGGACGTTCGGTTTCGGCCCCGTCGACGAGCGTCCGTCTCTCGCAGTGGGGCCAAGTTTGGATCGTAACGGCGGCGTTGACCGGGCCGCCGCCAATCAACATTGACTTCAGGAACGACGCGATCAGCGGCTCCGCGTCCAACGCTTTGTTCTGTGGCGTTTTTCGGTTTAGTCCGAGTTAGCAGTGCGGAACGTAGCGCTTGCGAGCACGACTGCCGCACCGTTCATTGTGCCGTGTGCGCCATCGATTGTCGAGCAGTTCTCCATGTGGAATTGATGTTAGGCGAATCATGAACCACTGGTATTGGTTCGCGTATCTGACCAAGCGGTATGTGCCACGCCGAAGATCTCTGATGCGGCATCAATCGCATCCTGTTTTGTCGGGTGCCACGAATCCGCGGTAAAGAACCCGTTCGGACTCATGACGAGGTTGTATCCGTTGCGATCGTCACCTTGTATTTCCAGTTCGACGACGCAATCGCAGTTTGGTTGGTCGGGGCATCCAGTTTGAGCGGCGCTCCAAGCATTGCGTGTGCCCCATATTCGAGATGTCGTTGATGCGTATATCGGGTGCATAGCGATTGACGAAGGCAGCGCCAGTTTCGCGAACGGTGCTTGAGCCACAGAACATTCGAGTTCACGGGGGCGGGACCGTGGACTATCCATTTGAAACCCGCACGCAAGCCCGCCTCCCGTGCAACGATTGGTTATTTGGGATTTCAGATCAGGCATAGATTCTCGATTTCCGAACGTGCCGCGTCAATGGCCGCATGAATTCGTTTGACGTGTTTGACGGGAACAAGCCTGCAGTCTCTAGCGGGCAGTTCCTGATTGTCAGCCGAACGACATGCTGAGCTGAAGTGATGGTCGATTGGATCGGCATCAGCGAGAAAGTGATCGTGGATAATCTGCAGTAGCCGAGTCGGTGCCGACGTAGACCGGGATTGCGCGATGTTTTCTCGGATCACGTGGGCCGGGTCGCCCCCGACATTACAGTAGATTTCCAGGTAGCCGATAGCGTGAATCTCCCATCCGAATAGTTCATCGCGTTCAATCGTACGGTTCCACGGCATGAGGATGTGGGCAGCCCACTCGGCCAAGAGGGGAAAGAGCGAATCATCGAAGTTGCCGCACGCCGAGGTGTGCAAGTAGTAGAACAACAGGTCGTGTTCATGATCGAAGTCGTGCCGACGGGCAAACACCGCCACATCGCCTGCGAACGGGGGGAAGTGCCTCCAGTCACCAAACATGCCCCAGCGGTTGTGACAAACGAACGTGGTAATAAGATTCGCATTCTCGTACGCGCGACTACTCGTGCAGAGTTCGATCATTTCGGCGCGATCAATATCGTAATTGCAGAACGGAATTTCGGTGGGTCGCGGAAACGATGCTGCAAAAGCATCGAGGAGGCGGTCATCAAGATGGTCGAGATCCACGGTGTTCGGCCCGCCCTTCCCAAATAACGGTCGCCGTAACCGAGCGGCGACAAAAGATTTTCCATTTCAAATCCGCCCGACTTCGCCGCTTCGGTTCACGGCATGGTTATCGGGCTATCGGCCAACGAGTAGACGTTCGCCATGCATATCGTCAATCTCGGGGATTGAATGAATCTTGTCTAAAGTTGCCATGACATTGTACTGAATCCGGTGAAAGGTGACATAGTCGCCATCAATGGTGAGGAATGATGCGCGTGGATCTTCGTCACGCGGCTGTCCAACCGAACCGACAGTCACTATTGTCTTTCGATCGGCTTTCAGTTCGTAACGCTCTCCAGCCTGCGGCTGGATAAACCCCCAATTCAATTGGTCGTTTTGTTTGAAAATGCCTTGAATGTGAGAATGGCCGCAGACGCAGACGTCGTCAAAATGTTTGGCGATCCGGTTTAGTTTTTTTGAATCGTAAACGTCTTCGGGAAAGATCCATTCACGCACGTCATCGGGCGTCCCATGCGTGAAATGGCGTCCATTTTCCACGAACGACCGCCCAAAGGAACCAAGGATTTCCAGCAACGTCGCCGAATCGGCGGCCGCAAGGAATTGGCCACGAACCCATTTGATATGTTCGTTGATTGCCGGGCTCCATGTCGTTGGATCATGGTCGACCATTGCGACGTCCCAATCGCCAGCAAGTACAATATCCCAATCAGCAGAACGGCGCACGCATTCAATAGAGTCCGGGCCGTAGCATACCAAGTCGCCGAGGCAGATGATTCTTGTCGCGCCGAGTTGACGAATTGCATTGAGTACGGCGTCGAGCGCTTCGAGGTTACCGTGAATGTCGCTGATTACGGCGTCCATGATTCTGCCCGATAACGTTCCGGATGACCGAAGCGGCGACGAGAAAAAGCAACCATTTTGGACGGCCTTACCGCCGCTTCGGTCCATCCGATTGTTCGTGCGTTACCGCGGCGTCCCAGGGTTCAAACAGGCCAACCGCCAGTGACGGGCAAGCGGTCTGGGCCATCGTTGCCCCGCCGCCCCGCCGACGCCGAGCGATGCCGAAGGGCAACCATGCATTCATTGTACCACCGGACAGCCCGCGAGCAACAGCAGGAAACGGTCGCCCCGATGGCCGGCCAAACAGCCCCCCAAAAACTAGGCAAACCGCTGATCCACGCTGATGAACGCTGATCCCCCGTGCGGTCACGGCCGTGCCAATCCACCGGAACGGCATCGGTCGATGCGGAGCGACCGTACGACGAACCGAATCAAAACCGGCGAATCGAGGTCCCCGACGCCAACCATCCGGGCCCCGTCCCAAGACCACGGTGTTCAGGGCTATCCTGCCCGACGCTGCCAAATCGCACGAACGACCCGATTCAACCGGCGGCGGCCAAAAACGCTTGACTTCAGGACCGACCCGATCCGCCGCTCGGTTGCAATCGATTGTTACTTGGCGTGCTTTCATCATTGATCTTTGTCCTGAGGCTGAGGATCTTTCTCCGCACCGGTTTCGAGCGTGTCGTCCTCGCTTGAAGGCGGTGGCAACGCTTTCCACTTCATTGGCTGCCCATCTATGTACGTCGCCGTTGGAGGATCTCCTAGGAGCACTTGAATTTGGGCAAGGGGCGTTCCGTCTGGAATGCCGTGTAGCCAGATCTCGTGCATGGTCGCGGCTCGTTGCGCGGCCTTCGAGACCTCTCGCTCAAGTTCAATCACCTCACGCGTAAAAGTAACTTGTTGTCGCTGATTTAGGTGTCGGCATAGCAGTGACCCGAGCAAGCCAATGCCTCCGAGCACCATTCCCGTGATGGAAATTCCTGGCGGAACACTGAAACATCCGGCAGTCAGCGATGCGGCCAGAATCAACGCGGAGAAGCCCGCAGAATATCCTGTGTAGTCGTCGTTGAAACGTTTTCGCGCCTCATCAACAACAGATGCGACACGTTTGGAGTGTTCTTCGAACTGCTCAACGTGTTTATGCAAAAACGATGATGTACGCCAATCGCCATTCATATTTCGGTTTAGCCAAGTAACGATCGGGATGACCGAGCGGCGACGGACAGATCAACCACCTGAGATGGGCTTACCGCCGCTTCGGTCCATCCCTTGGTTCGTGGATCGCGTACGTCGACCAACAGTTCGACGCTGGACG
>SKKK01000282.1 GCA_007121535.1 Planctomycetaceae bacterium
AGCCGCCGTTGGCGTCCAGAACCGGCGGCTAGCGCCGTGCCGCTCACAATCCGCAGTGATACATGGGTGCCACGATGAAAGGTGCCACCCATCTAAAATGTTCTTGCCGCGCATGTCCAGACCGAGCAATCCAATCTTGAGTTGCCGGTTCGGGCCGGGCAGTGAATGGACGAGTGTGTACGCGATCCGGGCACTGCATCAAAGTAAGAATTCCATGCCTCGGCACAGCAGATACAACTGCAAGTGTTCGTGGCGTATTTCCCGTGGCAACCGTTGCAGCAAGGGGCGCAGCCGCGTCGGCTGCTGCTCGCCCACCACTCGGTCCAACGCTTCCAAATGTTCCGGCTGCAAGACCCAGGAGGCGTCCACAGGCAGTTCCTCCTCGGCAGCTTGCAGCAGATGAGCCAGCAACTGCTGGTCGTCCAATTGCCGGATTTGTTGGCACTCGTTCGCCGTAAACCCATCGTGCAACAAACGCCAGGTCCAGTAATAGCTGGGCGCCACCGCGTCCTTTTGCCTCGATTCAGCCGAACGCTCTTGATGGTTGCTGGTGGCGAGCGGCGCCCGTGCTGCGGTCGCTTGATACGCAGGATCCGTCTCGCGGACGGAATCCGGTCGCATCGGCTTGGGCGGCGATGGGGGTGGAGGCTGGTCGGAGCGTTTGTCCGCCGTCCGGCGATGATCTCCGATGATCTCCAGAACCTCCTCGCCGTAGGATTGCGCGAACGCCTGACCGACACCCTTGATGTCCAACAACTCGACCAAGTCGCCGGGTTTGATGGCGGCAAGCCGTTTCAGGACGGCGTTGGACGTGACGCAATACGCTGGCCACCCGGCTTCTGCGGCCGTTTGCCGCCGCCATTCGCGCAAGGTCTGTTCCAATTGCGGATCGGCGTCCGCTTCCCCCGAGTCCGCTTCCGCTGTCCCGCCGGGTCGGCTTTTCGAAGCCTGACCATCAGCCCCCGACTTGGAAAATCGGCGGGCCACTTGGACGGACAGCGAAAATGATTCCGGCAACGGCGCTTGGCCACGCATCACCTGGTTGCCCAGATCTGTCAAACGCAGCACGGGCCGATTGCGTTCGACATCGGCCTGGTCCAACATTCCGGCCGCCAGCACGGCGTCGATCAGCTCGGTCACCTCCGGCAGCGTCAGATGCGCCAGCAGCCCGAACGTACTCAATTGGTCCAATCGAAATCGCAGCACTTTCGAGGCGCGCGAACCGCTCAGCATCTGAGCGATCATGCCCTTCCCGAAGCGTTCTTGAGCGCGCGCGACGCCGCTCAACACCATCCGCACGGCTTTCGTCACCTCGGTATTGTCCGTGGCGGTGGTCACGAGCGGCGAACCCGTCGTTGCCGAATGCCGGTGGCCGCAGTTGTCGCACCGTCGACAGTCACGGGCGTCGGGGTCGCCGAAATAGTCCAGGATCACGCGCTGGCGGCAACGGCGGGCTCGAGCGAACCGGATGACGTGTTCCAACTTGTCGTACTCTGCCTGCCGCCGCGTTGCCAGTTCGTCGAAATCGATCTCCAATTGCTCGAAGGGCTTATCGCGCGTCAGCAGATGGATGGCCCGACCTCGAAAAGCGGGCACGTAATCAAAGGCTTCCAGCCGATTGAGTTCACGCAAAGCACGCAGTACCGAATCGCGGTCCAACGACAGGGCCGCCGCCACCCGCTGCGGATGAAAATACACCCGTTCCCAGCGGCGATCGTCCACCTCTTGCTCGATCGCCCGCAGCACGCGGCGCTGGACCCGAGCTTCCTTGGGCAGCAGGTCGACCAGCGTGGGCAGATCGCTGGCCAGTCGGATCGAGGCCCGGTTCTCGCCCGTATCCATGCGCTCCAGGGCGCCCGCCTTTTCCAATAATCGCTCGCAGGCTCCGATCCCTTCGGCGCCGACGGGCAGCGCCAAACGTTCCTTCAGGTCTTCTAAAGTGATCTCGATCGGATCCTGCTCCAAAGTACGCAGGTACTCGTAGACCGCCAGGACCGTCTCGCGTGACGGGTAGGAGTTTTCGATGAAGAATTCCTGGATGTATCGGTCCTGGTAAGTGTACAGCAGCAGACAGCGAGACGGCTGGCCATCGCGGCCCGCTCGCCCGGCTTCCTGATAGTAGGCTTCCAGGCTGCCCGGCATGTTGTAATGCACGACAAACCGGAGATCCGACTTGTCGATGCCCATGCCAAAGGCGTTGGTCGCCGCGACGATCTGCAGACGATCGCGCATGAAGTCCTCCTGGACCTGCCGCCGCTGCTCGGGCAGCATCCCCGCGTGATACGTGCCCACGTTCCGCCGCAACGAGGTCGCGATCAATTGACGGATCTCCTCGCAGCGCTTGCGCGACGACGCATAGATGATCCCCGATCCCGGCTCTTCACGCAGGAATTCCAACAGACGCTCGTCCTTTTCCCGTCCATTGCTGATGTCCTGCACCTCGAAACGCAGATTGTCCCGCGCAAACCCGGACACGAAGATGCGCGGGTCGCGCAACTGCAGCATCTGGACGATGTCCTCGCGAACGTGCGGGGTGGCCGTCGCGGTCAAAGCGATCGTCTGCGGATTGCCCAAGCGCTGACGGAAACGACCCAGTCGAGCGTAATCGGGTCGGAAGTCATGGCCCCATTCGCTGACGCAGTGCGCCTCGTCCACGGCCAGCAGTTGCACGCTCGATCCGCGAATCGCCTGTAGAAACCGCTGGTTCCGCAGTCGCTCGGGCGCCACGTAGACCAGATCGTATTCGCCGCGAGCCAGCCGTTCCAGTCGATCTTGATGTTCGGACAACGACAACGAACTGTTGATACACGAGGCTCGAATGCCCAAAGCGACCATGCCGTCGACCTGATCCTTCATCAAGGCGATCAACGGGGATATCACCAGGGTAACGCCTTGGCGGGCGATCGAGGGCAACTGGTAACACAGGCTCTTCCCACCCCCGGTCGGCATGATGCACAGGCAATCATCGCCAGCCAATATGGCCGAGATCACTTCGCGCTGCCCCGCTCGAAACGAGGACAGACCAAAGCGACTCAAGCAATTTGCCAAGTCCATGGGAACTGAATCGGACATTCGTCGTTGTGGAATTCGAAACCATCAAGCCAGCCGGAGCACCTGACGCTCAGGGAACAGCCAAAACCCATTATAACGTCAGTAAGCCTTCGGAAACCCCACACAGCGATCAGTACCGGATGATCTTCCGCATCAGGTGGATGCCAATGACTCCCAGCACAAGGTTTCCCGCCCACACCGAATATGGGGGTATGGCACCCACCTTGGCATAGTCGACGCCCAGGACCAACATCGGATAATAGACCAGCAGGATCGGCAAAAAGACGACGGCGAACGTGGTCCACAGATCCGAGTTTCTCATGCGGATCGCCAACGGGACGCCGACCAAGACGAAGAACAGGCAACTGAAACCGTTGGCCCACCGCCGCCAAGGTTCGGTTTTCAAGCGATGCACCCGTTCATCCGCGTTGCGGATTTCGCGATGTCGCGTCTCCCACTCCGGATCGGACAGGTTGGCAAAATCGCCGATCAGCAAGGCGTAGGATGCTTCCAAAGCGTAGCGCTGCCGCATTTCCTCCAACGCTTGCTGGTGTCGTTCGATCTCGACGGGCATGAATCGCATGGGAAGATGAGCCAGATGGGTCATCGATCCGGCTCGGTGCCGCGCTTCGTTCAAAGGAATCTCGTGCTGGATCGTGTCGGGAAAGACCATGGTGAGCTGATCGCCCATCGTGACCTCGCCGTCGGTCATCTGAATGCTCAGGGTTCCTTGCTGAGCGTTCAATCTCAATTCGGCCTCTCGGGCTGTCAGGACGATGGGCGGTTTGTCGTTGTCCGAGTGAAGGCTGATCATCGGATGGATCAAGCGCCGTTCGTCGACGTTTTTGACACTGACGGAAAACCGACGCGTCCGGTAGGCGCCCTGATTGCGCAGCATGCCGTAAATGATCTGCTCGACGGAATGAAGCACCACGCGTTGCATGCCATGGCGTCCCCAAGAAACCGCCAGATCGTTCAGCCAAACCGCGACCAGACTGATCAAAAAAGCCAAGATCAACGCGGGAGCGACGACTTTCATGGGCGAAATCCCCAGCGACTTCAACGCCACGATCTCGTTGTCGGCAGCCATCCGCCCAAAGACGCTGCACGCGGCAAACAGCATGGTCCCGGGAATCGCAAAGCGCAAAGCGTTCGGCACCGCGTAAGGGACCAGTCTCAGGATCGGTTCCGGCCCCAGTCCTTGACGAACGGCCTCCTGCCCCACGCCGACGATCAGCATCAAGACCGTCATTCCGCCCAGGGTGATCAGGAACACCTTGAGCAGTTCGCGCAGTATGTACGAGGAGATGATCCACATGGTCGACGAAGTCCCGATGCGCACACTGCTAGCAGGCGGCGTGCTCTTTATCATGGCCGGCAGCCCAAGCCTCACAGCCGGTGCGGGACTGTATCACGTCTGCTGATTCTTGGAAACACTGCTTTCCACCGATTGAAAAAATTACGCGCTCCAACCGTTTCGATCGGAACAATCGCGCGAGGCGGAATAATTGGCATTTCCGTAAACCATTGCTCAGGAAAGAGTTGTGTTGCGCGAACCCACCGCAGCGATGCCCCAGTGCGAAGATTGGCATCTCGTTTGCTTCTAACTCAGCATGTGCTCAAACGGATCGAACGCCACCCGGCTTCGATCGGCATTCGACAGACTTTTTCAAGGAGTGAAAGCATCATGGACCGAAGCCCTACGCGAAGCCCGATGTCGCCCGAGACCGAAGAACGAATCCTCGAACGTATCGTCGATGCGATGCTGGACGTTCAAGACGAACTGAAACAGGCCGATGACGATCGGTGGTCTCGGATTCTGAGAGACGCTTGTCAACGGGAAAAGGCCGGCCGCTCGACCGAGCGCCCCAACCCGACCGACTATCGGCCGGCTTGGTTTTCGCTCGACAACCGAGTATCCTGCAGAGGCAAATCGACGGTGGACGGATCGACCGTGGGTCGATCCCGCCGATCGCGCAGGTACCGAGTCGACGAGGCCCATCATGCGTCCCTGGATCTTGGCTGAAACCAATTATACGTACACTCGCGAACATCGCTACCAGGTGGCCGTGCTGCCGCTGGGAGCCACCGAACCGCATAATCTTCATCTGCCGTACGGGACCGATACATTCGAAGCCGATTGCATCGGATCCCACGTGTGCGAGGCCGCCCATCAGCGTGGGGCGCACGTCGTCTTGCTGCCAACGATCCCATACGGCACCGAGACCAACATGCGGGAATTTCCGCTGGCCCTGAATCTGAATCCGTCCACGCTGCAACAAGTGATCACCGATCTGGTCGATTCGTTGGCCAACAACGGAATCCACAAGATCCTGCTGTTGAACAGCCACGGCGGAAACGAATTGAAACCGGTCCTGCGCCAGTTGCTGGGGAAGACGACGGCGCATGTGTTCCTGTGCAACTGGTTGCGAGTGCTGACCGACCAGTATGCCCAGATCTTCGACGAGCCGGAAGATCATGCCGGCGAGATGGAAACGTCCATGGCCCTGGCCTACTTCCCGCACTTGGTCGCTCGCCACGCGGACAGCACGCTCGCCGCCGACGAAGGCCGAACTCGCCCCAGCCGCTTCCAGGCGGTCAATCAAGGCTGGGTCTCGATCGCTCGCTCTTGGCACCTGCTGACCACCAACACCGGCTCGGGGAACCCGCACGCCGCCACCGCAGACAAAGGCCGACGGGCGATGGAAGTACTGGTCGATCGCATCGCGACATTTCTGGTAGAATTGTCCCAGGCCCAAATCGACGAGCGGTTTCCGTTCTAAGGCCTTTGGTCCAGAATAACTGAGCGGCACGGCGCTAGCCGCCGGTGAAAACGAAACCGCGCCATCCCACGAAAACCCGCAACTAGCACCCGCGGCTCACGGACTCCGGATGCAACGTTCCTTAATCCGCAAACGAAGAAGGACACCAGTACGATGATGAAAGACGTTCCTTTCGATTCCAGACGACCAGCCGCTTTCTTCGCGGTCAAAGAAATTCTAATGGCCGCCATGGTGCTGATGGCACTCCCCGGGTTGTTCGGTCGGGCAAGCGTTGGATCGGCGACCAACGCCCTCGTCGGGTCGAAACTCGCGATCCGCACCCCGCCATACCTCCAGAACATGTCCCGCACCGGGATGGTTGTGATGGCGGAAATCGAGCAGAACGTGCGATTGGAAGTGCAATATGGGCTGGACGCCGATTACGGTGCGGCAGTGCCGATGGAGACGACTCCCAGCGGCGGTGGGTCGTATTTCTATCGTGGCATCCTGTCGGGACTGAAGCCCGGCACGACGTATCATTACCGGCTGGCTGTCCGGTCCGGCGAACCCGTCAGCCCTGACGCCACGTTCCGCACGGCGCCGGCAACCTGGGAGGATTTTTCGTTCGCCGCGCTGGGCGATACCCAGACGGTCAACACCGTGCGGGCGCATGGAGACCGGAAGTACTGGGAAGCCGACCCGTGGGAACCGGGGAATTCGATGTTCCGTCACATGGTCGACCAGGGCATCGCCTTTTTTCTCGGCTTGGGAGACCACGCGCAGGACGGCGACAGTTACCAGCGGACACGTCAAGCCTACCTGAATCGCTTGTGTACGATCTTGGGGACACGCGTCCCGTTCTTCATCTCTTGGGGAAATCATGACGGCAGCTCGCCGGAACATCCTTTGCGGCTGGCAGCGGATATGCCCAGCCGATTTCGCACCGACGACGATTCGACGCACACGCCGGGTTTCGGCAGCTTTGCCTTCGAATACGCGGGCGTCTTCTTCGTCTGCCTGGAACACTTTCGCACGAACAACCGGCCGGCGGACGATCCGCAAAACGACATCACCAACGGATCGTTGGACCGCGTGCTGTCTTCGCCGGAAGCACGCCAGGCTCGCTTCCGCGTCTTGGCGATCCATGTCCCGCCGTATTGCGAGCGTTGGATCGATGGCAATGCCAACCTGCGCGAACAACTGGTCCCGCGGTTGGAAAAGTATGGAGTCCATCTGTGCCTGAGTGGCCATATGCACGGATACGAACGAGGCGAACGAAACGGCGTCCATTACGTCATCGCGGGAAACGGCAGCTACCTGGATAGCTTCGAACCGCTGGTTCGCGAATGGCCTCACATGTTCATCGGTGGACAGGTGGACGGAAAACCGCACAACGTTCCCGGTCAGTATCGGCGTCAGAGTCGTCCGGGCGTGCTCGGTCCGCCGGAACCGATTCAAGGCGGCCTGTTCCACGGTTACGCTCGGATCTCGGTCAGCGACCGGAACTTGCGTTTGGACATGCTCGGATTCAACGCAGACGGCTCGTACATCGGCGTCCTCGATTCGTTCGAAATCCACTCGGACGCGACCGCCACCGACGACCGGAACGCTGACCTCGGAGATACTTCCGACGAACAGCGCGATTGGATGCTGATCCGGCACACTATCGATACTTCGATTCGCGAAGGCGACGGGCAATCGATGGCCGATGTCGATGGCGACGGACATAACAACGTGATCGTGGGGACAGGCAGCGGAGGGCAGGTGTTTTGGTACGAGAGACGTTCTGCGAACGAATGGATTCGGCACTTGATCGCCGACGGCATGGTGGAAATCGAAGGCACGATCGCGGGCGATTTCAACAACGACGGACAGATCGAAGTCGTGATCCTGGACCAGGCCACCGCCGATCTGAGCCGGCCTCACGTGCTGATCGCCAAACAGGATACCGACGATCCCCGACAGACGTGGTCTGTTGCCGTGCTGGACCGGGACTCCCCCCACGTCCAGCAAGGCATCGCCACGGACATCAACGGCAACGGCCGTCTGGATTTCGTGGTCGCGTTCGAGGGCAAGGTCGATGGTCAAGGCGGTTTCTATTGGATGGAAAATCTGGGCGGCGATCCTTTAGATCCCGAGAACTGGGCTCGGCACGAGATCGGTGCGATGGAGGGAGCCTGGTGGATCGATCACAACAGCCCCAAGGACTTCAGCGGCAACGGCGTTTGCGGAGACCTGCTGGTCGGAGCGCGAGCCGGTGGCCGCGCTCCTCCTGCGGCGCGCGGTGGCATCTTCCTCTACCTCAAACCGGAAGACCCCTCGCAGCCCTGGAAAAAGGTCACGGTCGACGATTCGTTTCCCACCTTGCAGGTCGCCTCGGGCGATTTGACGGGCAACGGAGATGATCGGGACATCGTCGCCGGCGCCTGCCACGATTCGCGGCATACGGGGTTGTACTTCTACGACGCAGGCCAGCAGTGGAAGCGTATCACGATCGACAGCGATCACAACTGGTGGGGAACCTACGCGATGGACATCAACGGCGACGGACGCGCCGAAATTCTGTCGGGCGAGCAGACGCACCACACGCTGCGTCTGTACGTGTTCGATGACGCGATCGGCCGGTTCACATTGCGAGCCAGCGATCCCTTGCGCAAACCCGACGACCAGATCCTGTTCGACGACATCACGCGAGACGGCCGTGTGGCTGAGTTCTATGTGGGCGCCGACCCGGCAGGCATTTTCTGGTATCAGGTCCGCCACCCGCCGATTGCCAGCCTGAATCGTTAGTTCGCCGTCAGGGCTGAACTTTGGCCAGACGTTTCAGCGCGTGGAACTTGTCGTTGTCGCCCAGGCGTGCTCGTCGCACCGCGTCGGCCAAGATGTCGATGTTGCGATCGTAGGTGTCCCGGTCTACGGGAAACGGCGTCCCGTCCTTGCCGCCATGAGCGTAGCTGTAATCCGCCCAGCGGCGCGTTTCGCCGTCCGCCGCATCGCGTGAACTCGCGTCCGCGGGTATCGCCGGATCACGATGTGACGGCGGGGCCTGAAAAATCAACTCGGCCAACAGCGACAGACTGCGTATGGCCGCGCCGCCGATCCCGCCGAGCCCCAGCAGTTGCTCGAAGTCCTGCGGATGCTGCTCGTGGGCCGCCACCACGATCTGTTTCAGCCGCTTGGGGTTGATATCCACCGGCAATACGCGATGCCGCGCCGGGGCGAACAACGTCGGACCTTCGGTCAAGTCCTCGATCTGTTCGAGAACCCAGTCCGGACGTGCGTGAACCAGTTCGGTGGACGCCACACGATTCGCCGCCGATTCATCGGCCACCAGGTTCAAAAGCAATTGTCGAGTCCGCCCGGACGTCGACGCGGGGGAGGGCAGGGAATCATTCGCCCCATCGGCAAGATTCCGGATCGCTGCGTGTGGTTCGCAGACGAAATCATCCACGCTTTCGCCGAGCCAATGATAACGTCTAGCCCAGCCGCTTTGTTCGTTCATTCCCTGCTGGACCACGCACCAAGCCCCGCCGGGCGTAAAGAAGAAAGCGTGATGATACAACGTGAATCCATCCTGGACGGCCGCCGAATCCACCTTGGCGCTGGTCCGCGAAGCGTACACCAGGCGATCGCCCTGGTCGATCGAATACCGATCCGCCGCCGTCGCGATTTCCAGCGGCGTCTTGCGGCTGACCGCCCCTTTGCCGCCCGCCACCAGGATGCCCAGGTCAGCGCCGCACGTCTTCGCCGCCTCTTTCATCGCGCCGCAGGTGACCGTCGTCAATCCGGAACTGTGCCAGTCGAAGCCCAGAACACAGCCCAGTGCTTGGAACCACCAAGGATCGGCCAATCGGCGCAGCATTTCATCCGGACCAAACTGGTCCACCACCGCCATCGTCAACGCTCCCGCCAACTTGGTCATACGTCGAAACAACCAAGGCGGCGCCTTGCCGGTATGCAAAGGTAATTGAGCCAGTCGCCGCTTCATTCTGAGATCCATCCCAACTTTGCGCAAAATTTGCCAACTATCAAGTCGCTTTCGTCCAATGCACCCAATTCCACCATCACCATTTGGAAATCGACCGGGTATGGCGCCAAAATTCGCCGCGCCGGCTCTGGCAGATCGTATTCGAACGCCAGCCCTGCCTGCCGATCTTCCAGAACGCCCGTCGCATCAAGACTCAACCTGATTCGATACGTCGTCTTCTGGCCGGGTGCTTATTGAATCGGCGACCGGTTGAGGATGAAAGTTTGTTTACGGTATCAAAACCTCCATGCGGCGTTGCCAGTCGCGTAGATAAGCTTCGCGCCAACGGTTGACCGTGCGCGCGCCAGGAAAGTTCTTCTCACGGAGCGCGGGATCGGGATCGTCGGTCCAGTGGTTCGGTCCCGTGTCGCGTCTGACGAACGCTCCGCCCCAGGAATCGCTGGACGGGTCGTCCGCGCGGCCTCGCAGCAAGTACAGCACGGACGGGGTGTCGCCCATCTTGATGTCCCTTTTCTTGGCGAAGCGGTCGGGGGTCGGCGACCCGCGCGCGTTCGATAATCCAGCGCGAGCCCTCGGTCGCTTCTGACCACCCGGCGGCTGGCGCGGGGTCGGTTGCCCCTTGCTTCGTTACGGCACGCAGCGCGTCCGGAGTCGGAAAACGCGAAGACTGCTTGATCAGCTTTGGGTAGTCCTTGGCATAGGCGTCGAGTGTCTCGTGGATATGCGCCGCGCGACCGGCGTGCGGCGGCGACGAGATCAGGCCTTCGGTGTCGAACAGATCGGCATAGACCAAGTAGTGAACGAGTGACTGGAAGTCATCCGGGTCCGAGCCGCCGACATCCGTCGAAACGATCACGCGAAAACGCTCGCCCGCGAGCGCACCGCCACTCGGCTTCTCGGGCTCGGCCGAACGCAGGGGTGTTGTTACAAGCAGACCGCACAGAATGATACAAGTGAATTTCATGGCCGTCCTCCTCATCACAGTCTTCGGATGTAAGATACGCGCACGGTGCGCGCATCGTGTTGTATTGGTGCCGACGAACGTTGAGTCTGGTGTTGGTTCTGGATGCGGGGCTCCAGGCGAGAAGCCGCCCCTTCGGCCAGCACAAGCACCGCCCAGCTTCCTTCGCCCGGCGTCCGCAGTTCCAATGTCCCGCCGCCATCGACGGTTTGAGGGTCTTGCCACGCGCTGCGGCTGATGTCCAACCAACGGACTTGCAGCTTGGCTTCGGCGGCGGAGATATCCAGCTTCACCGCGCCGCCGTCGGGGAAATAGACGGCGTATTGGCGGCCCGGCTCGGCCAGGCAGTACGCTTCATTCGGCTGCCGATCGCCGAGCAGGTTATTGAGCGGCTCGCAGACGAAGACATTCATCGCGTCGGTCAGCATCCGCAGGCTGCGGATGTTCTTCTGGGCCAGTTCACCGAGTCCGGCCCCATAGACGCCCGGCGATGGTCCCTGACGATGGAATCGCGAGGAAGCGCAGCCACCCAGAATGTTGCGCCAGAACTTGTGCGTTCCTTCCTCCAGGCCGCCGCCATGACGCTGGCCGCCGTAGACCTTGACGTTGTTCTTCGGATTGAAGGGGTTCCGCCCCCAACCGCCCATCTCGTAAACGTCGTAATTGGCAAAGTCGAAGCGGTCCAGGTCGAACAGGCCCGTCCGGTCGTCGCGGTGAAAGGCGAACAGGTTGCCTGCCTCGCGCGTGGACATCGTATTGCGAACGTAGTTGCCACCCACGGAAACCAGCAGGTCCAGATGCGCTTCGAGCGTATCACCCGGCTCCAGGCCGTTCGGATGGTTGAACAGATTATCCTGCCCAGTGCCGCCGAGCAGCAGCACAGGTTGCCCCTTGTATTGCCAGTAATACGGGTTCCCGGAATATGGCCGGATGCGGTCGGCGTCATCGGCTAGCGCGTAAGTGACGGTGCAAAGTTTCATGACTACCAACCAAGCAACAATTCTCGCCAGCCGCTTTCCCAACTTTGATTCGTACATTCGTCCAAATCCTTCCACTTAATGGGGTGAGTTTCTTGATGTGCGGTTGCACATTACCCCTAAATCGCACTCCGGCCGCAACTAGAGTAGGATGGAATTCATTCCGGTCGGAACGGACAACGGAATAAATTCCGTTCTACAACATGCGGGCACCCTGCGCGCATCTTACATCCGAAGACTCTGATCCTGAACAGCCCGAGCCTATCATGCCCAACATGGCAGTGCAACCTTGTGACTCGCCATTAGAAGAACGCTCTTGTCGTTCCAAGCGTACGTTTCACCAGAAATCGCTGATTCTGGCCGAAAAATGGTCTCCCTTTCGGGAAAACCTTAGGATCCCGCAAGAACTTTCTCGAATCCCGGTAGACGGTTTCGCATAAACCGAGACGAGACAGAATTAACTTTAGGGATTAGCGGTGACTTCCCTTACAGTATTTGGCGAAGTCGTGCCGTGTAGTTCACGTCGTTTGGCTGGGGAGACAAGAGTTTTTTTTGCCGCGATTCATCTCGGCCTTGGTTTAGCATCCGTCGAGTTGGAGCGCGGAGTTCAACGTTCCCTTTCTTAATTCTCATTTTTCGAGGAGGTCTGTCATGAAGTCGCACTACTGCTTTCAGGTTTGTCGCTCGGTCCGTGATCGTGGCGGTTTCACGTTGGTGGAACTGCTGGTTGTGATCGCTATTATCGGGGGTCCTTGTTGCACTTTTGCTTCCGGCTGTCCAAGCGGCGCGGGAAGCGGCCCGGCGGACGCAGTGTACCAATCATCTCAAACAGTTGGGGTTGGCACTGCACAACTACCACGATACGTACCAAGCCTTCCCGATTGGGCAGGGAGGCACGCCGAACTCAGGGAACAATGGTCACGGAAAGCGCCTGGATGGCCTCGTGGGGTTGCTCCCGTTTGTCGAGCACGTTTCTCGAAGACGAACCCTTTGCGATCCGTAGAGTCGGCATAGACCGCTTATTTGAGTCGGTATATCCGAAATCGACGCGGTTTTGTTGCGGCGTCTTACTCAGTCCCCAGGCTGATAAGCACCCGGCCAGATATTTCTTGGTGGAATTGGGCGAAAGGGGTCGGGAGTGGGGTGTTCAATTGGTTCGATTTTCACGATATTTTCAATCTTTTGGCGTCGCCATTTTCGTGCCACTATTTGAGCCGCCAGCCAACGATTTTTGCGCCGCAGCACGTCGTGAAACGGGAACAAGAATGG
>SKKK01000034.1 GCA_007121535.1 Planctomycetaceae bacterium
CATGGAGACGGCTTGGCGGAACGTCGCAGCAAACCGCGGAGCCCCAGGCCCCGACGGCGTGACCATCGACCAATTCCGCGACACGTTCCGGCCCCAGTGGCCAGAAGTTCGCCGACAACTCTTGGAAGGAACTTGCCAACCGGGCGCTGCCCGGCGGAAGTCGATTCCCAAACCGGATGGCAGCGCGCGAAATCTCGGCATTCCAAACGTGAGCGACCGCTTGATCCAACAAGCCATCCTGCAAGTCCTTACGCCGATTTTCGACCCCGAATTCTCGGAGTCGAGTTTCGGCTTTCGACCAGGCCGCTCCGCTCAAGATGCAGCGAAGCAAGTACAGGCTCACATCCGAGCCGGTTAGCACCGTTCGAGAAATAACTGACGCACTTTCTGACCCCCTCACCCTGCCCTCTCCCCAGAGGGGCGAGGGGACATCGGACAGTTATTTCTCGAACGGTGCTTACCGACACTGCGTGGACATGGACCTGTCGAAATTCTTCGACCGAGTCCAACACGACGTGCTCAAGACACGAGTAGCACGAAAAGTCCACGACAAGCGGTTGCTGGCCCGGATCGGGCGGTACCTGCGGGCGGGCGTGATGGTCGACACCGAACTGCAGCCGTCGATCGAAGGCACGATGCAAGGCGGACCCCTTTCGCCGCTACTGGCGAATATCCTGTTGGACGATTTCGACAAAGAGTTGGAATCTCGCGGCCTCCGCTTCGTGCGCTACGCGGACGACTTTCTCGTGTTCACCAAGACGAAAGAGGCAGCCCGGCGTGTCTTTGCTTCGATCGAGCGTTACCTGACGCGAAAACTCAAGCTGGTCGTTAACCGGCACAAGAGCCGCATCTGCAACACCGACGGGGTCGACTTTCTCGGCTTCGTTTTCCAGGGATACGGCGGCCAGTTCCGCGTTACCCGGAAGAACCTCGACGGGTCATTCGGAGTACAGATGCGCGGGCATCAACTCACGGATGTCCACAAGCGCATCCAGGTGCGGCTGAACTTCACTCACTTGTTGACGTGTTTCGTAGCAAATCGCGATGCAATGCCCCTCGATCTCGAGGTTGATCTCCGGGTGCTTCAGGAGGAAGGCCATCATGCGTGGGTGGCACACATCGTAGGCGAAGCGCCGGTTGGCCGCGCGCACGAAGAACGCCCTGTTGAAGGCCTGGCTCTCGAAGTTGAAGGTCTCCATGCCGAACGCCTCGCCGATGCGGTGATAGAAGCGCTGCGGCACGATCTCCAGCTCGGGAAACTGCACGGGCTGATGCAGCACGAACACGCTGAAGTAGAAGTGCGAGGAATCTCTCCGGGTGCCGTAGTCGTCCGTGATCGCGTAGTGGTAGTCGAACGCGCGAACCGGGTGTCCGCGATAGACCCCCTGCATGATGTTGAAGGCGTAGCGGTCCACGCCTTCGTCGAAGCGTTTGAGGAAGCGCAGGCGCTCGGGGACGTCGTAGTCCCGTTCGACCTTGAAGTGGAGGCCCAGTTGGGCCGCCTTCTTCGCGAGGGACTCGCGCCGCCGCTTCTCCCAGATGCGGAGCGCGATCCCCACGATGGCCGCCACCACGATAAACGCGATGGCCGCGGGCATCTTGTACGGCTCGAAGTCCTCTGCGGTCAGCGAGTTGAGCCAGTCATTCACATTGCGGAAAAGATCGGTGATGGGTTCCATGGACTCCCCGTGCGGGTTTACTTGCCGGCGTTCCCTCCGCGCTCGATCTCGCGCATGACGATGCGCCACGCGCCCATCAGGCCGCCGCCCAGCCCGAGCAGCAACAGCCCAATGACGAACAACCCGCGCGTGCCGGCCCGGGCGTCCAGCCATGCCCCAGCGAGCGCACCCACGACAATCGGCACCACGACGACCAGCCCAAGCTGACCGACCAAAACCATGGCCGACATCGCGGGAAAATCGTTGCCCGGCGGCGCAATGAAACAGAATTTCATGGACAGAATCGTCCCCAGTTGCTGATAAAAATTCTGAACGTCGTCCGCCAAGATTGCAACCCTGCTGGCCCGTTTTTTGCCGCTTTCTGCCATTTTTTTCTGACTTTTCCTGCTTGTTTTCCACTTGTTCTGCGGGTTTGGCGGCGTGTATTGCCGTATTCCGGTATGTTTTGTGTTGCAATCGTCGTCGGGGACAGGGAGCGCGGATGGCCCGATGGATTTTGCGGTACGGGACGAGCCGCCGTGGCTACGGACAGAAACGCCATACAAGGCCCAGAGAGACACTGAGGCGAGCTGACCTCGAACAACGAAGCCGTTCCCGACAGACTCCACGGTAGATGGCGAGCTTGTGCGGCGAAAGTTCACGTTCTTATTCGGGGAGATCTGTGGCGCGTACCCGTGATCAGGGCTTGCCCGAAAGACGAGGCGGCCGGGGGTGACCCTGAGTCGTGCGCACAGAAGTCAGCCGAGGCCGTAGTACCACACCTCTCCATCCAGGGGAGACGGGAAGGGCCGAAGGGTTACGAGCAGGTACGTACCGCTTGCGTCTCGCAATGTCGCTCCCGACCGGGGGCAAGCCACCGTACGGTGGTCAATCATTCACGGCGACGGATGCGATCCAATGGCCTGGACTTGGCTTCCACCAACGTCCTAACGCGGCCTCCGGCCGCAACCCAAGTAGGTTGGGTCTCCGACCCGGTCGGGACAGAGTCCCAACCTACAAAGATGCGCGCACGGTGCGCGCATCTTACAGCCGAAGACTCTAAAACTCGTGCTCAACCGCCTAGTGCGGACCCGCATGCTAGGTGGTGTGGGAGGGGTCCCGGGGTGACCCGGGCTCCTATCCCGACCCCCGCTCGTGAATTCGCCTGCTATTAGGTACAGCGTATGGCGCGTGACACGACTTTTTCCACGGGGTCCAGCAACCCGAGTTTGGTGCGTCGTTTGCTGGACGGATCGCCCAACGCTTGGCGCGACTTGGTCGAGCTTTACGGGCCGTTGGTCGACCGCTGGTGCCGAGCCGCCGGTGTGCCGCACGACTCGGTGGCCGAGATCGCCCAAGAGACGTTCCTCGCCGCGTTTCGAAGCATGCACCGCTTTAATCCGGCCCAGCCTGGAGCGACATTCCGCGGGTGGCTGTGGTCCGTGGCCCGCAACCGCATCCGCGACCACTTCCGACATCGCCGCCCGGACGCCGCTGCCGGAGGCTCGACCGCCGCCGAGAAGCTCGAAAAACTCGCCGACACCACCCCGGACGAAGAACCCAGCGAAGCGAGGGACATCGCTCGGTTGACGCAACGCGCGATGCGACGTGTCGAACCGGAATACGAGCCCCGAACGTGGCAGGTCTTCCTCGACGCCGTAGTGCTCGGCCATCCGACGCACGTCGTCGCCGAACGTTACGCACTGAGCCTCGCCGCCGTCCGGCAGATCAAGAGCCGCGTTTTGCGCCGTCTGCGCCAAGAATTGGGTGATGCGTGATCGGCTCGGTTGCGGTACCCCTTCAGGGTACGAGCGGATTGCGGTCGGTCACCCAGGGTGCGCCGCTAGGCGGCGACCCTGGGCTACGGAGTGCCACGGCGTTGGCGTGAAGATACCTCGCGGCCCCTTTTGCAAGATTCCGTTTCGCTTGTTAAGATGATCAGGTGAGCTGGACGTAGCGAATTGGGGCGGGATCGCACGGGTCCGACGCAGTATGAATACCGTGTCACTTTTTCTCAGCGGTTCTTACGAACTGGAGTTTTCGATGACGATCTCTGCCCGAAAACGACTCCCGACGCCTTCCGTAATACGCCGACCCCTTCCGTAATGCACAGGAGTTTCCAGGCACCATGGAAAAGCTGACGATTGACGCACGCGGGCTGTCTTGTCCCCAGCCGGTCTTGATGACTCGACAAGCGATCAGCGGCTTGACCGCTGGAGAAGTCGAAGTGCTGGTGGATTCCGTTACCTCGTGTGAGAACATCAGCCGTTTTGCGAGAACATCCGGTTGGAAAGCCATCACCGAACCCACCCCTTCGGGCGATTATCGCGTGGTGCTCGATCGATGATGTCGGTGCCGGATTCCAACGGAATCATCTACCTGGATCACGCGGCAACCTCCTGGCCCAAACGCCCGGAGGTCATCCGGGCCATGGTGGATTTCTGCCAGCATGCCGGAGGGAACCCGGGCCGGTCGGGCCATCGATTATCGTTGGCGGCCGGTCGCATGGTCTACGAGGCGCGAGAAGCCGTCGCAGAACTGCTGGGAATGCCCGATCCAATGCGAGTGATCTTTACCTGCAACGCCACTCAGGCGATCAATCTTGCGCTGCGTGGGTGGCTGCGTCCAGGTGATCGAGTCGTCACCAGCGGGGGCGAGCATAACGCCGTGATGCGACCGTTGAGGGACTTGCGGCGCGAGGGCGTCCAAGTCTCGATCATCCCGTGCGAAAAAGATGGCTCCATCGACTTGCAACGGGCGGCAGCGATCATCGCTCAGGGCACTCGGATGGTGGTGATCGGCCATGCGAGCAACGTCTCGGGAGCCCGGATGCCGATCACTGAATTGGCGGACATGGCTCATCAAGCCGGTGCTGTATTGCTGGTTGACGCAGCCCAAACGGCCGGCATTCTGCCGATCGACGTGACTCGGCAAGGTATCGATCTATTGGCGTTTACCGGGCACAAGAGCTTGCAAGGTCCCATGGGTACCGGCGGATTGGTGATTGGCGAAAACGTCGACGCCTCGCAGCTTCGCAGCCTGGTGCATGGCGGAACGGGCAGCCGTTCGGCTGACGAGTTCCAACCGGAAATGCTTCCCGACAAGTTCGAGAGCGGGACTCCCAACGGCGTCGGTATCGCCGGGCTTGGGGCTGGGGTGCGATGGGTGATCGATCAGGGGATCCCGACGTTGGCCGCGCAAGACCGCCGGCTTTCCGAATTGCTTGTTTGCGGGCTCCGCTCGATTCCTAACGTCACCGTGCACGGACCCAGCGATCCGGACCATCGAGTGGCGACCGTATCGTTTACGGTAGCCGACCGACACGTGTCCGAGATCGGCGGGGCATTGGACGAGCGGTTTAACATTCTGTGCCGAGTTGGCTTGCATTGTGCCCCGGCGGCTCATCGCTCGTTGGGCACGTTTCCTGCGGGAACCATACGTTTCGCCGCTGGTCCCTCGATCCAACCCGAGCAGGTGCGGCAAGCTCTGGCGGCGGTGGAGCAAATCGTCCAATCATGAATGCTTATGGCGTCGTTCTTTTCCACACGACTTCTTCGGCGATGCGAGCGGAAAAGACGCTGCTGCGCGGTGGCTTGGAGATCAAAATGATCCCGACGCCCCGCCAATTCTCCAGCGACTGCGGCATTGCCCTGCGTTTTGATCGAACCCGAACACCCGTCGTGCAAGAGATGCTGGACGCTGCTCGGGTCGAAATCGCCGGAATTCATCCGTTGGATTGATCGGCTCGCAGCCAACCCCATTCGAGGAACGCGCAGTTCTCGTAAACCCATAAGGCCATACGCTGGAACATCAGACCTACCGCGATTCCTTTCGCGTTTGCCACCCAGTCAAAGAAATCAGCATGTCGTCCAGGGATCAGCTTCTGGGACAACTCGTCCAATGCCCCATAGCAGAGAAGTACAACAGCCATCCAAAGGTAGGTATCCCAGCGAGGCCGATAGCGAGCGGTCACGGTGCAACCGAAAAGGAACGACAGCCCCAAGTAGCCCAGGAAATGCAACCACTTATCACCGACCCCCGTATCCATCATCGCAGACGCCGGCAGATGCGTGCCTGTGAACAACAAGATCCAATAGACTACCAGAGCTGCCGTGATCAGCCGAACGGCCAAGCGGGAAATGAGCAGGATCATCAAGGGCTCTCCAAAAAGTCAGTTGCATAACGCTTCCCCTGGCATCGTTGGTCAATTAGGCTGGTAAAGAAGCGGAGAATTTTCATGAATTATCACCCACCCGGTCTCACAAGCAACTTCGATTCGGCCGCCTGCAGGGTCTTGATCTTCGCTGCCATCTTGACGGTTGCGGCCATTCAGCCGATCGAAGGGAACGATTCCCGATTAGGATTGGCGCGGTTCCGATGCGCTGCGATCAACGGGCAGACATCTTTACAGCATCGGCGAAAGTCCTGCAACCTCGACTTTCGTCGACCGTTTCGCCATCGCATCCTCACAAAAAATACGTGGCATCCAGCAGCCAGGGACGCGGCTTGGTCACCGCCGCCTGCCCAGCCTGTGTGGCTGCCACTATTCGACGGAACTAGCTTGGATGGGTGGAGTATAACCAACTTTGGGGGTGAAGGCGAGGTCACCGTTCAGGATGGCCAGATCTTGATCGAGTTTGGTCACATGCTGACGGGGATTACCTACCAAGGCGATTTCCCACAAAGTGACTATGAAATCCAGTGGGAGGCCATGCGCATTGACGGAATCGATTTCTTCTGTGGATTGACATTTCCCGTAGGCCCGACCTATTGTACCCTGATTGCCGCAGGTTGGGCGGGAGCCGTTGTCGGGCTTTCGAGCATCGACGGCCTGGATGCGTCGGAAAACGAGTCGACCACGTACATGAGATTCGAAAACGGGCGTTGGTACCACTTCCGGGTCCGCGTCACCGACGATCGAATTCGCGTATGGATCGATGATCGGTCGATGATCGACCAACCGTTGGCGGGACGTCAAATCGAGACTCGCCCGGAGGTCGACTTATCCAAGCCGCTGGGGATCGCCGCCTGGCAGAGTCGCGCTGCTTTGCGGGGAATCGCCTATCGTCGTTTGAAATAGCGTTTGAAATAGGGGGCCATGCACGAACTTTACATGGAAAGGGCTTTACGAGAGGCCGAACAGGCTTTTCGTGAGGACGAGGTGCCGGTCGGCGCGGTGATCGTCCACGACGGGCGGATCGTCGGTTCGGCTCACAATCAACGCGAGCAACTACGAGACCCTACGGCACATGCCGAGATGATCGCGATTACCCAAGCGGGCGAGGCGTTGGGAAGTTGGCGTTTGGAGCGATGCACCATGTACGTCACGCTGGAACCCTGTCCGATGTGCTCTGGTGCGATCCTGTTGGCGCGAATACCTACGTTGGTCTATGGCGCGACCGACCCCAAGGCCGGCGCCGTGGACTCGCTTTTTCGCCTGCTGAACGATCCGCGGCTGAACCATCAGGTTCAGGTCGTGCGGCATGTCCTGGGGGACCGATGTGGCGAGATACTGACCCGCTTCTTTCAGCAAAAAAGGCAGTTGGGAAAAAAATAGAAATGTGGTAACATACGTCGTTCACGCCGACGAGCGTATTTCCTTGGATTCCATATATTGAAGGAGTGTCATGATGCCGCGAGTTCTACGGTTCTTCTTGGTGGTTGCCTTTGGCAGCGGCCTGATCCTGATGGGGAATCGTGCCGCGATCGCTCAGCAGGAGGCCGCAAGGGTCGAAACGGCTTGGAAGTCGCTTGACCAATGGTTGGGGACGGGCGAGAAAGGAGACGCCTGGCGGCGTTATTTGATGTCCGAAGCTCTGGAGGCGGAATTGAGCCGGGGGCATGACGCGAATCGCATGGCGATCGAAAGGATTCTGAGCCGTTTCTCGGCCGATGAATCGGGGCTGAACATGCGCCGTTTCGTCGCGGTTCGCCGCGCCTTGCAGGCGTGGCTCGATCGGTTGCCTCCGCTGGACGCAACCCAATTGGCGTCTGCTGCACAGGACGCCCAAGATCGTTTCACTGCCAAAGGCGACGCTCAAGTCGCGGCGGCTCGCCGTCGATTGGATCGGGCCGTCGCTGACTTGGAACGCTTGATGGCCGGCCGCGATCCCCAAACGCAAATGGCGTGGCAAGACTACCTGGACTGGCCGCAGACCAAAGAGCTACTGGCGGCGGAAGACACCGATCGGGATCAATTGCGATCCATCCTGAGCCGGTTCTATGCCAACGAAGAAGGTTTGGAATTGCCCGCGTTCCTTGCATTGCGGGAAGCGTTGCGGACGTACGTCGAGGTACAGACGCTGGCAGCCAACCCGCGAGCAAAGGACTTTTATCAACGATTTATCGGGGAATTGGCGACACAACTGGAAGCCTATGAGGAGCAAACCGACGCCGAGACCGCTGTCAGGATCGGGCAGATCCTGGGTTGGATGAACCGGTTTGGACAGGCGACCGAGTTGACGCAAGCCGTGCGTCACCACTACTCGCGGCCGAATCTGTTCGTTCAGTTTTCTCAAGAAATGATGCGCACGGGCATCGAAACAGACATCGAAGAGAACACCTGGGTGCGAGAGAACATTTTGGGCACCTCCATCCAAGGCCCGGCGACGCTCAGGGGTCGCATCAGCGTCGATCTGGTTCCCAGCTCGGCAGGCGCTGCGATCGATCTGGTCATGACGGGCGTCACTCACTCCAACAATACCGGGCGGAATGGGCCGGTTTCGATCTTCAGCACCGGCCGGACCACCGTCGATGCCCGAAAACGCGTGGTGATCGATGCCGAAGGTGTCAGTTTACAGCGAGCCCGAGCAGCATGCCGGACTTCCAGTCGCATCCATCGCATTTCGGCGAAATGTGGCGCGGTCGAGCGGATCGCGTGGAAGCGGGCCGGTCGGACCAAATCACAGGTCGAGGCGATCGCCTCGCAGCGTGCCTCGCGTCGCGTAGCTTCCCAGATGGATCTGGAAGTGGTCGAGGTGTTGGGGCCTGCCAAAGAAACGTTCGCCGAGCGTTTTCGCAATCCGTTGCTGCGTCGCGGCGGATTCCCCGAACAGTTCTTGCTGAGCACGTGCGACAACCACCTGTTCATCCAAGCCTTGCAGGCGGCTGCGGATCAGTTGGCCGCCCCGGACGAACCGCCCGCGTTGACGGCCGACCACGACGTTGCCGCGCGGATTCACCAATCCCTGGTCGGGAATCTTTCCCAAGCGTACCTGGGCGGGGTCACGTGGACGGACGAGCGAGTCGCGGAGTTGGCCGAGCGGTTGACGGGGGACATCCCTCCCGCACTGGAGAGAATGCGTGATGAACCTCCCTGGTCGATCACCTTTGCCAACGAGCGGCCTCTGGACGCTCGTTTCCAGAACAACCAGATCACCATGATCCTGCGAGCGCGACGCTTCACTCGCGGCGATCAGGAACTGCGGGAAAACATCGAGATTTTTGCCGTCTATGACATCGAAAAAACGGAACAGGCTTCGCGATTGACCCGGCGAGGCGAAGTGGAGGTCAAGTTCGGCGATGCCAAGACGCTGTCCGTCGGCAACGTGGCGATGAAAACGTTTGTCCGCAACAAATTCGAGAGCCTTTTCCAGGAGGAATTCGAATCGGACGGTGTGGCGCTGCCCGGACGCTGGCGGATGGCGGGCAAGATGCGTCTGGACCAGCTTGTGTGCGATGGCGGCTGGTTGGTATTGGGCTGGCACCAACCGACCTTCGCGGATCTGGACGATCGTTTGGCGTACCGCGACTGAATAGGATGGGACCATGGAACGTTGGGTGCAGATCGAATTCGATTGTCTCCCGTTGCGAAGCCTCGGTCGTTTGGATATTCCGATCGATGCATCGCCCGTCTATCGGGCGTTTTGCGAGCGGCTCAAGGCGGCTCTTGAAAAGCACGGGACGCACAATACGTATTATCTGCACCGGGCTCGATGTGCGTTTCATCTGACCAACGATCCGAAAGTCGGCCTGTTGGACTTCCGATTCGAAGGTGTCGTTATCACCGACGATGAAGACCTGCACGCAACGCACGCGGATCTGGAGATTCAACTGCAAGGAGAAACCTGCGTCTGGTTGACCGAACCGGTAGTGCGCTGGTTTCAGGAGACGGTCAGCCGCGCGGTGTTGGTCGAATTCGACCGCTTTATCCAAGCGGGCGATCTCGAGCAGACTCGTCAACGCCTCGAGAAACTGGAAGCCGCCAGCGAAGAGACCGGCGGTTTTCTGGGAATGTATCTGTGAGTCGGGGACACTGGCGAGTGGAAGGGCGCGCCGCGTGCTTTTCATGGCGAGCCGGGGTCCGTTGAGTAAGGAAACCATTTTTTTGGCGAGCAGGATCGATGACAAACAGGACGGTTGCCGTCACCGGTTTTGGATTGGTCAGCCCCTTAGGTCGGGGACCTCAGGCGAATTCCTCCGCACTCCAAGCGGGCGTTTCCGGGATCGTCACCCAGCGGCCGGGATGGGCCGATCACGGATTGCGATCGCAGATCTCGGGAAAGTTCGACGCGCAGGCTTTGCGAGGTGAATTCGATCGCAAACAGGCGCGTTTCCTGTGCGACGCAGCCCTGATGAGTTGCACCGCGATGCGAGATGCCATCCGGATGGCCGGATTGACCGACCAGCATCTTCAGGACTTGCGCACGGGGCTGATCATCGGTTCGGGCGCCGGTTCGAGCGTGCCGGATTCCGTGGCGTTGGCCGATCGGTTGAAGCGGCGAGGCGGATCGAAGGTGGGCGCCTATCAGGTACCTTTGATCATGGGCTCGTCAGCCGCTGCGAATGCGGCCGTGATTTTTCGCGTTCGAGGACATTCCTACGGGATCACCTCGGCATGCTCGACGTCGGCGCACGCCTTGATGTTGGGGCTGGATCTGATCCGCAGCGGGCGACAGGACCGGGTATTCGCCGGAGGGGCGGAAGACATCAACATCTTCAGCGCGGCGGCCTTCGATGCGATGGGGGCTCTTTCCACCGAATATAACGATCAGCCCGAACGCGCCTCGCGCCCCCTGGACAAGAACCGCGATGGCTTCGTCATCTCGGGCGGCTCGGGCGTCGTGCTGCTGGAGGAAAAAAGTCTGGCCGAAGCTCGCGGCGCCAAGATTTTAGCGATCCTCGAAGGCGCTGCGGCGACCTCGGATGGCGAGGACATGGTCGCTCCCAATGGCAAGGGCGCCGTCGCCGCCATGAAAATGGCGCTGCAAGACGCCCGGGCGGACCGCGGCCGAATCGACTACATCAATCTGCACGGCACCTCGACGCCCGCCGGGGATTTGAAGGAAATCGAGGCGATCCGAACGGTATTCGGCGATCGCGTCCCCGCGTTTTCTTCGACCAAATCCATGATCGGCCACGCCTTGGGCGCCGCCGGGGCCTTGGAAGCCATCTTCTGCATCCTGATGATGCAGGATGACTTCCTGGCGCCGAACATCAATCTGGACGATCCGGAACCGGAGGTGGCCGATCTGCCCGTCGTCCGTCAGACACAACGCGCCGAGTTGGGCTGGACCATGAGCAACTCGTTTGGCTTCGGAGGCACCAACTGCAGCCTGATCTTCTCGCATCCCGACCGGCGCGACTGAATCAACAGCGGCAGTCGAATCGGTCCGTCTTGCGTTTCCCGGCGGCGGCCCATCACGTGGCAAGGACATCGATGAGCAAGCCAGAACCTGAACCGTTGGTCGTTGTCGACGTGGGGAATCGTCACGTCAAATTCGCGCAGCTCGTCGTCTCGGATTTAACGTCTCGATCGTCCGATCTCTCCGTGCTGCGATATCCGAGTGAATCGGCGGTCTGCCAGCGGCTGGAACGCTGGCTGCCAAGCGAACCGGTCGCGTGGTGTGTCGCCAGCGTCTGCCGTCCCGTGGAGGCCGCCTTGGCGAATTGGGTCGCCGAACGCCGGCCCGCCGATCGCTATTCACGGCTGACCAACGACATGCTGCCGATCGAAGTCCGAGTCGAGCAGCCCGAGCGAGTCGGGACGGACCGGCTGGTGGCCGCATTGGCGGCCGATGCCCGGCGCACCGCAGGCCAAGCGGCGATCGTCATCGATGCCGGTTCGGCGATCACTGTCGACCTGGTTTCCGCCGACGGGGCCTTCGAGGGCGGTGCGATTGTGCCCGGCTTTGCGATGATGGCGACCGCCTTGGCACAGCAGACCGACCAATTGCCTCTGATCGAGCCGATCGATTGGCTGCAAGCACCGCCGGTCGTGGGAAAATCCACCGAACAGGCGATCCGCAGCGGGCTGTTCTGGAGCCACGTCGGAGCGGTTCGCGAACTGGTCGGCCGCATCTCGAACGAGCTGGACCACACGCCCGAGCTGTTCGTCGCCGGGGGTGACGCAGAGACGATCGCAGAGTTTTTGGAACCGGCCGCCCAAGTCGTTCCCCACCTGGTCTTCCAAGGCATGCTGATCGCCTACCGCAGTCGAAAATGTCGAAAATAGCGTTCCACGCAAGCTGGCAAAGGTAAACGACCGTTAGGCCCAAGCGAGAAGGAATTGGTATGGGAAAGAAGCAAAGTTCGAAGTTCTATGTCGTCTGGCAGGGACGCCAACCCGGCGTCTATGCTTCCTGGGCCGATTGCGAGCAACAGGTGAAAGGATTCCCTGGCGCCAAGTTCAAGTCGTTTTCAACTCGATCCGAAGCGGAACGAGCTTTTTCGGAATCCCATCAACGGCACATCGGTTCGGGCAGCGCCGGTTCGTCCAAACCGGTTCAACGCACGAGGGAAGAACTCGAGCGGATGGGAGTGATCCTGGACAGCGTCTGCGTCGATGCCGCCTGTAGTGGAAACCCCGGTGTGCTCGAATACCAAGGGGTGGAGACGGCCAGTGGGGAACTGCTGTTCGATGCCGGACCCTTCGAGGATGCGACGGTGAATATGGGCGAGTTTCTGGCGATCGTCCAAGCTTTGGCGCTGTTGAAGCTGGCGGGACGCGATTGCTGCATCTATTCGGACTCGGTGACCGCCCTGGCCTGGGTCCGCAACAAACGGGCGAAGACCACCATGAGACGGACCGAGGCCAACGATCCGATCTTTCAAATGATCGAGTGGGCCGAGGCGTGGCTGCGGGATAACGAGTATCCCAATCGCATCCTCAAATGGCAGACCGAACGGTGGGGCGAAATCCCCGCCGACTATGGCCGCAAATGACTCTCGCCGATCGCCCGCCGGACGAAACTAGACCATTGTCCAGGCGAAATCTTGGGGTCGCGGTCAGTGAGCGGCACGGCGCTAGCCGCCGGTGGCGTTTTCGGGGGTCGCGACGAGAGCGGCACGGCGCTAGCCGCCGGTGGCGTCCAGAACCGGCGGCTAGCGCCGTGCCG
>SKKK01000001.1 GCA_007121535.1 Planctomycetaceae bacterium
GGCTTGACATCCCGGTGCAGGATGCCCTGCTGGTGAGCGTGCTCCAAGGCCTCGGCCACCTGGATCCCCATCTCGGCCACCCGGCGGCACCAGGCCACGCTGTTCCAACTGCTGTCGTCCAACCACGGCGGAGTCGCATCCCGGCTGCCCGCCTGGCTGTCGTGCTCCGCAACGCTCGCTTGCTTCTCGGGCGATGCGGCGGACGGCGAGGCCTGCGGCAGTTCCATGCTCTCGGTGGCGATCGCCCCTTCGCCTGACGCGACCGGGCGCTGAGGCGATTCGGGCAGCGAGACGGTGCGGTCGGGGAACCCTGCGATTACTTCCGCCAGTGTCCGCCCTTCGATGTATTGCATCGCGTAGTAGTACACGCCGTCCTGGCAGCCGAAGGAATAGACCGGCACGATGTTCGTATGGTGCAGTCCGGCGGCCGCCCGGGCCTCGGTCTTGAATCGGGTCAGTTGGCGGCGGTCCAGCATCGCCGCAAAGGGCAGGATCTTCAAGGCCACGCGGCGATTTAGATCGGTCTGCTGAGCCTCGTACACCACCCCCATCCCGCCGCGACCGATCTCACGTAGCAAGCGGAAATTACCCACCTTTGCCGGACGAGAGACATCGCCAGCCGCTTCCCGCCCGCCGCGATCCGGCGGCAGGATACGATGGCCTTGCAACTCGCCGGGCTCGGGAGCGAACCGATGCATCAGTTCCAGCGCATCCAGGCAAGCGTTCAAATCACCAGCCATCTGCGGATGCGCGTCCAGCAAAGCCTGGCGATCCGGACGGTGCCCCTCGGCCAAAGCCTTGGCATACGCCTCGACCGCCGCCACCAGTTCAGCATCCTTCAACGATCGAATCGGATCATTCATGGCCCATGCTCCTCAGATCCCGATTATACCACACTGGATCAACACCGCACCCTGTGTTTGGGATGGACACGCTTTTCCGTACCACGGACGTCCTCGTCCGTCGAAACAACGATCCCGGATCGCTCGACGGACAAGGATGTCCGTCGTACGAAGCACGCGTCAGCCACACCGCGAGCGAGTCGGGGGCATCTTGAACCGTTGTGCGCAGCCTGGAACACCCACTCGCAGCCACCGACGCTCGATACGCCGGTGCTGAAGTGTCCGACTGCTGCTGACCGCAACTGTCGACAGATGGCCGCTCGCCACGGCTCCTGTTGATTGTGGATCGCGGTTTCCTTGTAAGCCCTACTGGAGCGGGGAAGGGATCTCGATCCAAGTAGGCACATTTGCGTCCTGGTTCCAGATATACCCCGCCAGTTCGACGTCCGTCACCGTGAACGTAACGCTGTTAATCCTGCGGTGAATCTGGTTGCTTTCGAATAGTTCTCCGGACGCGAAGGTTTCGGTATTCCCATCACTCCAAGTCCCCGTCACCAAGGCGTCGTCCAGTTCGTTACCGTTGCCGTCCTTAGCACTGACGGTCACCCTGACGCTGGCTTGCCAATGGTTACGGCCGACCTGTTTGGACCCAACATCCTTGAACTCGATGGTCATCTCCTGATCTTCCGGAGGCGGAGGAACGTCGCCTTCATTGTCAACCAAGACTACAATCTGGTCCTCGGCGACTCTGTCCTGGGAATCCGTAGCCACAGCCCGAATGGTGTACGTTCCGTCATCACCCACCTCGCTATCCCAGTACGCGTACCAGACGCCATCAGCGAAATCAACTTCGTCGTCATTCAGAATGACCGTTGAGTTACCACCTTCGATGACGAACGTTACGTCTTTGATATCGTCGGGTGAAGTCGCTTCGGCAGCCACAAGGACCTCCCCGGAGACGACAAAGTCGTAAGGTTCCACGATCGTCACCTGAACGCCGGGTTCCTCAGTGATCGGACGCAGGATGACCAGCTCGGTTCTCCCGTCTGGCAGTTGGTCATGGCTGAGGAAAATCTCCCCGTTGTCTGTGATTCGCCAGGCATACAATCGCCCCAGCACTCCTGGTAAATCTTCGATCAGCGGTTCGAGTTCCAGTAGCCCATTTGCGTCCGTGTAGAGGAAGGGAGTGCGTTGTCCATCCGACGTTTCCAATGATCCTATGACATCGCCGTAGTTGTTGATATCAGAGGCACTTCTCGTATCCGGTCCTAGTCCAACCATGCCCACGCCGTCTGTATAGCGGAAGGCGCGAAGATGTCGAATACCGTAATGTGGCATCTTAGTGTCCGAAAACCCCACAACCTGGCCCAAATCGTTGATCGCCCTGGCGTGGGAACTACCATGTCTGTTTGACAGGACTCCGAGATTCTCCATCTGCCCGTCGTCTGCTGACCAGCGAAACGCCCGACGTGTAGATGAATCGATACTTGCGTCACCGACGATCTGGCCCAAACTATTCATTCCATAGACAGAAACGGCATATTCACTAAACGCACCTATGTCGACAACCCACCATGCCCCGTTCTTCCAGGAAGCGTAGAAGCCTCGAAAGCTTGTGCCTGACATACGATATCGTCCGGCAACGTCTCCCAGGTCGTTGATCGCCCTTGCACCGCTCCAATCGACGTTCTTCCAGTCGATATCGGAGTCATCGAGACTCTCGAAGACTTCCCGCAGGTCGAGAATCTCCAAACGAGACCCATTCGCTGCAGCTTCTTCCCTAGGGGTGACCAACACAGGCCTGGCGACGCAGACATTCTCGTACCTTTCAGCGTCGTCGGCAAGCTCGTAAAGACGCGCGGCACCTGCAATCATCCGTTGATCGTTCATGTCTTCCAAGCCGAACGAGTGTAGTGCCCACGCGCGGCCCTCCGTGTCAAGCACAACGGGGTACCTCTTTAATACTCTGTTAAGGTCGCCCATGGTGCCTTCTGGCCACGTTTTTTCTTCGGCCAGTTCGCCCCAATCCGCGAGTTCCTCGAACTCCTCTGAGCCCTTGAAATAGACGACTTGTACTCCACAGCGTCGTTCAGCATCATACCAAATCTCATCTTCCTCATCATAATGCTCGAGCGTTACGAACTTATATGCCCGGCCAACGACGTCTCCCCGGCTGTTCATGCTGGAAACAGTGAACGACAAAAGATCGGTCTCGACCAGTGTCTCCCATTCGTACCGAGGCAACTCCGCAGCGGATGAATCTGTGGCGATTCCAAGTCCTGCTGCCAGCACTGCGGCTGCCAGGAGTGGTACAAGGAGACTCGATCTAACTCGACACACAAACAGCCATTTCACGAACAAACCAAAAAACCAAACCAAAAGGACAGGCATTATTTACTTGCAAGTTGGCGTGGTGGCAAGTAGCATGAAGGTGGTGATGATTTTTCAAAAAAAGGGGGTTCGCGATGACAGCGGCTCGAAGTCAAATCGTGGATGTGAATGTAACTCGTTACTACCACTGTATTTCTCGCTGCGTGCGGCGGGCGTTTTTGTGCGGGGAGGGATTTGAACACCGCAAACAGTGGATCGAAGATCGCTTGCAGACGCTCTCCGAGTGCTTCGCCGTGAGTGTCTGTGGTTTCGCGGTCATGGACAACCACCTGCATGTCCTGGTGCGGTTGGAACCGGATGCCGCAAACGGGTGGTCGGCCGAGGATGTCGTCCGGCGGTGGTTGGTGGCCTATCCGCCCAAATCGGCGGACGGGCAGACGATCGAAGTGACTCA
>SKKK01000421.1 GCA_007121535.1 Planctomycetaceae bacterium
ATCTGTGGTTCTGCTGGTCTTGGATTTCATCGAGTGGCGCGTCCCAGCACTTTGGTAATCTCCAAGGCCATCTGGAGTAGCTCGGCACTCTGGTCGGGCGGAAATCGCTTGCCCGTATGCAGAGCCAGCGTATTACCTCGCGCCTCGAATTGCATACGGGGCAACGAATTATTGCAGAACCAGGCACGAACGTCCGCGTCAAACAATTGACGCAACGCCGCTTCGGATTCTCCTTGCAGCACGAACTTGCGCGAAAACAGGTCATCCTCCTCGAAGTCGATGTCCTGCCCGCCGAACAGCGAGCCGATCGCGTCCAGCCAACGGCGTTCGGGTCGTAGGTAACAAGCGGGCAGGTCCAACGCATCGTTCTGGATGATGCAGGCAGTGAAGTGATGGGTTGACCGGTTCTTACCGCTCCCGGTTGTGTAACGAAAGTCGCTCAAGGCAACACGAACCGGCCCCATGTCTCCGACAATCGCATTCAGGAACTGCCGATTGCTGCCTTGCTGAAATAGCTTCATCTGGCCGAAACGCGGAAGCAAGTCGTTGTCGTTTCCCAAAAATGGCAGACTCAACATCCTGGCGGCTTGCTGCCACTGCTCTTTCCGACGCCGCTCGCCAACGAACCCCAGCACGACGGCGATCACGATAAATGCCCCGAATCCGGTGAAAAGAACAACAACCAAAATGGGAAACAGTTCCATCGGCGGCTCACGGATGATCTTGACGGACAACCCAAGAAGACACTTCCAACCCGGATTTTACCCGGGAACATGACATACCGCCAAGCGGAGTATTCAGTGCCTCAGGAATTTTTGCGGGCATCCAGCATCACCAGGATCTCCCGAGCCACTTCTTCCACGCTTTTGTAAGAAACGTCGATGCTCTGCCAGCCGTGCTTGGCCATGGTTCGATGTGCTTCGCGCAACTCGTGACGGATGCTGTCCAGATCGTCATACCGGTCCAGCGAGCCCTGGTCCAGCGCCTGCACCCGCTGATGCCGGATGCTTTGCAAACGCGCCGGGTTCATCGTCAAACCGATTACTTTTCGTTTGTCCAGTGCCGTCAACTGGCTCGGCAGTTCCCATCCGGGCACCAAAGGCACATTGGCCGCCCGGACGCCTCGCGAAGCCAAATAGAAGCAGGTAACGCTCTTGGCTACCCGCGAAGGTCCAACCAACACCACGTCGGCCCGCGAAAGCCCATCCAAGGCGCAGCCATCATCGTGAGCCAGGGTGAAGTTGACGGCCTCGATCCGCTCGAAATTCTCCTTATGCAACTGATACGACAGGCCGGGTACTTGTCGAGGCGCGACACACAAATGGTCGCTCAACGCCGACACGACCGGCCCCAGCACGTCCACACAGGTGACCTCGTGCAATTGTGTGTGCTGAACGACCGCGTCACGCACTTTCGGAGCGACCAGGCTGTGGAACACAATGGCATGCGACTTGGCGGCTTCCTCGACGATGCGCCGAGCTGCCTTGACGCTTCGAACATGGGTACGTCGATCGATTTCCACGTCCGGATTCTCGAACTGCGCAAGAGCGGCTCGAACGACCTCCTCGACCGTTCGCCCCGTCGATCCCGACATCAGGATGATTCGTCGACCGCCCGTTTGCTCTGTCCCGGAATTCATGGCTTCAGCCCGTACGCTAAGGAAGGTAGACGTCTTAACTTTCCAGCTTGGCACTTGGACAATCAAGACCCCCTGAGCGGCACGGCGCTAGCCGCCGGTCTTCGGCCCCCATCAGCGGCTAGCCGCCGGTCTTCGGCCCACATCGGCGGCTAGCGCCGTGCCGCTCACCAGACCCCACAACAGATAGCCGGTTGAGTTGTTTTGACCAAGTCTGTAGCGACGATCGAGTCAGGTTTAGCCGAACCCGATGCGGACGACAAGACTCTGGCCACGCTTTTTTCGGTTGCTTCGCTGGTCTGGAAGCAGTTTTCGCTTTCCCATGCGTCGAGATGTCTGGACAACCATAGGGGGATAACGTTAAACTGGGTGGTAATCGATTCAGTGAGACGCTTCAGCCAGGAAAGAGAGCCCGTGATGTCCGCTCGACCAGCCCGTGACAGGCGAGACAGCCCGTTGTCATCTGACGTCGTCCAGCCCCCGAGGCGTCAATTCTTGCGCACCATGGGCGTTCTGCCCGTCGCGGCCGCGGCAGGCGGCGCCGTGATCGGCAGTCAGGCAGATACGCACGCGGCAAATCCGGACAAGCAGAACCTGCCTCAGATCCCGCTGGGTCCTCACTCGGTCTCTCGCCTGATCTGCGGCGCCAACTGCTTCAATGCCGGTTCGCACCTTTCGGTTTTTGTCAATCGGGCCATGCGAGAGTATTACACGGATGAACAGATCTTTCGGACGTTGTCCCGCTGTGAAGAAGTCGGGATCGATTGCTGGCAGGACGGCCTGGGCAACCTGGAAAGATACCGCCGATTCACCGAACGAGGCCTGAACATGAGTTATATCTCGCTGGCCGCAGGCGACCCCGCCAACATCCAACGGTTGAAGCAGGGCGGCTGTATCGCCATCGCACACCATGGCGAAGTGACGGACCAGATGTTCAAGCGAGACGAATTGGATCGGGCCCATGATTTCCTGAAACGCATCCGCGATGCCGGATTGGTCGTCGGCGTATCGACGCACATGCCCGACGTCGTCGATGCCGTGGAATCGAAAGGCTGGGACGTCGATTTCTACATGACGTGTGTTTACGAACGGCATCGCACCAAAGCGGAATTGGAGCGATTGCTGGGCCAAGCGCCGATCCCCGTGGGCGAGGTCTACCTGCCGAACGATCCGCCGCGAATGTTCCGTGCGATGCAACAGACGCCGCGCACGTGTCTGGCGTTCAAAATCCTGGCTGCCGGGCGTCTGTCGGATCGCAGCCACTGGGTCGAAAACGCCTTCCGAGAAACCTTTGCTGCCATCAAGCCCAACGATGGTGTGATCGTGGGCATCTACGATCGGTACAGCGATCAACCGGCCGAAGACGCCGAGTACACTCGACAATTCAGCCACCTTTCCCACCGCAGCCGAACCTGACGAACATCCCAACCCTTTACCCACACTGGAGTCCCACAATGTTTTGCCGTTCGAATATCTGGATCGCCGGAATTCTCTGCTTGGCCTCGAACGTCTTCGCAGGTACTGCCGCGGGCGAGGATCTCTTACGCAACGAACGGGGTGAGCCGAGCCTCGAACGCTGGCAGGCGTTTCACGATCCGGCCGTGGAAGACATCGCGGATGTCTGGCAGTTGGCCGATGGCGTGCTGCACTGCAAGGGCCAACCGCTGGGCTATCTGTACACCAAACAAACGTATCAGGACTTTGAATTGAAGCTGGATTGGCGTTGGCCGCCGGGCGTCGAGCCGGGTCGAGGTGGCGTTCTGTTTCGGATGTCGGGCGATCATCAGGTCTGGCCCACCAGCCTGGAAGTACAATTGAACGCCGAGGACGAGGGCGATCTGATCGGTTTGGTGGGCTACTCGTTGACCGGCCCCGCCGAGCGATTGCAAACCATGGATCATGCGCAGTTCGGGCGATTGACCTTTGTCCGCAAATCCGAAGCGGCAACCAAGCCCGCCGGGCAGTGGAATCGACTGGAGGTCACAGCCCAAGGCGGCACCGTCACGGTCCGTATGAACGGCCGCAAGATCAACCAAGCCACCGAGTGCGATGTCTTGGCCAGCCCCATCCTGCTGACCGCCGAGGGCGATCCGATCGAGTTCCGTAACATCACCATCCAAGCCCTGGATGATTGACGCCGCCGTGTCGTCCGATTCGCCGCCCGCATGACGGGGATGGATAGCGCCAACGGCCGCCGCTTACTGGTACCCGATCGCTACGGCGACGACCAGCGCGACGGCCGATGCAGCCAACAGCTTCAGGATCAACGGCATGATGAAACGGACCCAGCGAGCGTAAGGGATGCCCGCCAACCCCAGGATGCCCATCAGCACGGCATTGGTCGGGATGATCATGTTGGTAAAGCCGTCGCCGTACTGGTAGGCCAGCACGGTGACTTGACGCTGGATATTCAACAAATCACCGATCGGCGCCATGATGGGCATGGTGGCGTAGGCTTGGCCGCTGCCCGACGGGATAAAGAAGTTCAACAAGCTCTGGATCAACAGCATGCCCACGGCCGAGACGGAGGTCGGCGTCCAAGACAGCGGCAAGGCCAAGCCCTGGACGATGGTGTGCAGCACCATCCCGTCTTCCAGAATCAGCGCGATCGAACGGGCAAAACCGATCAGCAGCGCCGTACCGGTCATTTGCGTGGCCCCGGCGATGAAGGCTTGAGCCGTGTCGTTGGGCGACAGACGGGCGATGGCGGCGGCTACCAGCCCCAGGGCCAAGAACAGCGCGCCCAGTTCGGTCAGATACCAGCCCAGCCAAACGATGCCCGCGATCAATGCCATCAAGGTACCGGCGGCCGCCAGCAGCACCAGCAGATGGCGATGGTTCAGACGCGGGTACTCGTGCGAGGGATCCACGTCGATCTGGTTGACCCCGGCCATCAGGCTGGACGAAGGGTCTGAAATCGTCCGCTGAGCGTAACGGTATACGTGATGGAACCCGATCAAGAAGAAAGGGCCTGCCAGAATCGCGCGGTACCACATGCCCGAACCGGGTGGCAGCTCGGCGACCCGTTGCGCGATCTGTACGGTAAACGGATTGAATGCGACCAGCACGCCGACGAAAGCCAGATACTCGACCGCCATGCCGAAACTGGCGGAAAACACCGCGAACAGACTCATGGCCACCAGGATCAGCAGTTGCCATCGATTCCCGAATCGGTCTAACACGAACCCGATCATCGCATCGATTGCGCCCGTCTTCTGCAGGATGGCGATCACTCCACTGATCAAGAAGACAAAGAAGATCACATCCTGGGCGTCTGCCATGGCGCGGGGCAGCGCCAACAACAGCGCCCACGGCCACAGAAACGGCGGATCGGCCACTCGCTGGAACGTTCCCGGGACCACCAATTCCGCGCCGGCATCGTTTCTGACCGTCTCGAATCGACCTGCCGGCAGAATCCACGTCAACAACAGAGCCAAGACCATCATCAGGCTCATCAACACCAACGTGTGCGGCATTTGAAGACGAAGACCCATGAAAGTGGTCTCCAGCGGGGTGATGTTGCAGTGTTGGCTAAAAATCGGGGATGGGGCTGCCCGAATTCCGCACCCCAAGCAGTTGGTAGATCCCCACTTGCCCGTTCGCCGCCGCCTGTACGAAGTCGGAATGATTCCCGGGATTGCCAGGATTGACGTCGCCGGGATTCGATTCAATGGTGTCGGCGATAAACCGGACCGAGCCATCGGCAAAGCAGAAGTTCGCCCCGCCGGGATGGTGACTGCTGAACGCATGGATGATGCTGGGATGGTTCAGCGGGAAGGAGACCGACGAGGTGACAGTGCTGCCGATCCCCAATCCGCCGGGACCGCACCATGAAGGCCAGCGAGCTGGATCCTGAGTGTGGATCGGTAATACGGTCCGTTCGCCGATCGCGATCGTGTTGCTGGTACCATCGGTAATCGCTGCCATTCGCACGCCGCTCAAGCCATACAGCAGGCCGTTGTTCTCCTTGCTCAGATGCGTACCACCCCCGTAATTGAAGAATCCGCGGCAGCCCGTGTAGTTGGCGGTCGCCACCATCTCCTGGCCCTCGCCGTGAAACTGTCTGAGCGGTTCCATGGGCGACGAAGGACAATTGAACACGGCTAAATCGGTCTGCAACATCGGAAGCAAATCGGGGTCGGAAATCACCTGCGAAAGAGTGTACTTCGTGGCGCATAGGGTGTCCTTCAGCGGACTCTGCTCGATGAACGGCATCAAGAACACGCCCCACGCCCAACCGCCCGCGACATCACCGCGATGATCGACTGCCATGAACCCGGGTGGGAAACTCTGGAACGTGCCATGGTAGTTGTGCATCGCCAGTCCCAACTGTTTGAGGTTATTGGTGCATTGCATGCGTCGAGCGGCCTCGCGTGCGGCTTGCACCGCCGGCAACAGTAATGCCACCAAGATCCCGATGATTGCGATCACCACCAGCAGTTCGACCAGAGTGAAAGCCGCCGCGCGACGGCCTGTGCGCTGCCGCACCGAAGTCATGACATTCATGGAGCAACTCCTTGACGGGGTTAGAATAACAAGCGGTTCACGTCCGCGAGCAATCACGGCGAACTGAGTTCAAAATCCAAACGGTTGCGTCCTCGAGCTTCCACGGTCACGTGAAGCTCCGAGGGGGAACGGTAGCGGGCGGGGATTTCCCGTTGATCCTGCTCGGTCTCACAGGAACACGAGGGATCATCCTCGGGTTCGTAGTAAATCAAGACAGAGTATTCTCCGGGCGCAACTCCCGACTGAAAGGCGGTACGCATCATCCTGTAGCGCCCGCTCGAATCCGTACGGCCGAAGAAGGACCCATCGCCCGCGGTGTTGGGCCGGAACTCCACGACGACTCCCGAAAGCGGCTGACCATCGAGCGTCACCGTTCCGGATGCTGAGACCAAGCCGTTGCCATCCCCGCAACCAGTGCTTACGAACAGCACCAACAGAATTGCGGCTGCCACCGTTCGGTTGTAAATCCGCATGAATTGCTCCCATTCCGGTTCCGTTTGCGCTGCGACACCAAGCTCCTACTTCTTGTTCTGCTGCTTGTGGAACAGCAGCCAAACACCTTGGCCAACGCGTGGATCGTCGGCTGAGATGGCGCCTTTGCCCATCACCGTGTACCGGGGCAGCTCCGCTTGCGCTGCCCACTGGTCCATCTGTTTCGGACAGCGCAGATCAACGAATCGCCTCCACCTCGCTGCGTCCGCACCTTCCAGTTGCTCGACGCGCATGCGGACCAACTCCTCGGCGGCTTCCTGCGGAAACCCGCTCCCAGCTCCGCCGCCGATATAGGCCGGTGCGCCCGGCCGTAACACCCGATAGACTTCCTGAAGACCTTTGACCGGATCGTCCCAAAAAAAGATCGAGCCGCGGCTCACTAGCAGGTCCACCGAATCGTCGGGAAACGGAAGCGACTCGGCTACTCCCACCACAGCAAACAGACGGTCCTCCAGCTCCTTTTCCCGCGCGATGCGCAGCCCCTGGACCATCGCTTCCACGTCCGGATCCACCATCACCACAGGGTTTTCGGCAGCTTCGATCAGCGGGATCGTGAGTTGCCCCCGGCCGGCACCCAGATCGACCCAGAAGCCTTTCTCAGGCTTGCAGTACTTCAAGATGTCCTGGGCGACAAAACGATGCCGGTTCGGCAACGCGGCTTCGCGACTGATCCCCTCTGGAGCGGATGTTTCCTGGGACCAGGACAACGGAGCCAAACAAACCATCAGGTTGAAGACGCAAATGGAAAACAAAAATCTCATCAGAACTCCTCGACTGGCAGGCAACGATCGGCGGGTAATTGAGGGAAATGCGGTCACGTCCGGGTATTCATATGCCAATCGAAGTATCGATGTGGCTGGTGTTATCCGCTATTGTCCTGCCTTCAGCATATCAAACGCGTCCAATCGGTTCAAGTGACCCTGGCGGGTGGAAACAACACCAACCATAGTGATGCAATCGTGGGCACATTTCCAGCGGGCAGAGCGGGGGGGAAGAAGGGCTGCCTAAAGCAATTCAGCGATCACCTGGTGCAACTCTTCAGGTTCAATCGCCGAACCGGAAAAGATGCGGTGAAGTTCCCCCCTGACGGTCATAAGCACCCGGCCAGATATTTCTTGGTGGAATCGGGCGAAAGGGGGCGGGAGTCGTTTTCGGGTGACCCGCTTCCCACGTGGTAGATCGTTGGCCGAAAACGACCCCCTACCTCGTTGCGTCCCCGTGCAAGGCTACCCTTAATTGCCAAGAAACTTCTGGCCGGGTGCTTAAGAGAGGCTGGAGGAACCGGCAGGAGGGTCAGCTTAGAAGAAAGCTCCATAAGCCCAGCCCGTCAGGGTGCTCATCACGACTACCAACACAATGAACACCAAAGTCTTCTGCGTGCCCAGTACCGAACGGATCACCAGCATGTTCGGCAGCGACAGCGCGGGCCCCGCCAGCAGCAGCGCCAACGCCGGCCCCTTGCCCATGCCGTTGCCGATCAGACCTTGCAGGATTGGCACCTCGGTCAGCGTGGCAAAGTACATGACCGTGCCGATCAGCGATGCGAACAAATTGGCCGTCAGCGAATTGCCGCCGACCCACGAGGCGACCCACTCGCTGGGGATCATGCCCTCTTCCCCGGGCCGCCCCAGCAGAAAACCGGCGACCAGCACACCGAAGAACAACAGTGGCGTAATTTGCTTAGTGAACCCCCAACTCTGGGCGAACCACTCGTCGGCCTCTTCGCTCCGGCGACCAACGCCCAACACGATCGCGATGCCCACCGTGGCGGCGGCGAAGGGAATCATTGCCGCATACGGCAGACCATGTTCATAGCCCGGCAGCAGATGGCCGAATCCGGGCAGCAACCACCCCGAAACCAGCGCCCAAGTCGCCGCCGTCGCCAAGCCAACCAGCGCCATTTTCCACCACCGGATGCCGAACCACGCCACCAGGATGACCCCCAACGCGACGCCGAACAACGAGGTGATGATCCACTTGCTGGACCAGATTGCAAACCAGATGCCCTCAGTGGCCTCCGGCTTGCCCCAATTGGCGAACACCAGGATCCCGACCATCGCGGCGAAATACGTCGCCGTCTTCCATAGCGGGCGCGCTTGATCGTCGTCCGGCATCGCCATCGAGCCAGCCGCCTTCTTGGTTTCCTCCTTGCGATAGATCAGATGCATGGTCAAGCCGATCACGATGCTGAACGCCACGGCGCCGACTGCCCGGGCGATGCCCAACGAAGGACCCAACACCGTGGCGGTCAGCACGATCGCCAGCACGTTGATCGCCGGCCCCGAATACAAAAAAGCCGTCGCCGGACCCAACCCGGCCCCCATCCGCCAAATGCCCGCGAACAACGGCAGGATCGTACAGGAACACACGGCCAAAATCGTCCCACTGACCGACGCCACTCCGTAAGCCAACGGTTTGGGCGCCGTGGGACCGAGGTATTTCATGACCGCGTTCTGGCTGACGAACACCGCGATCGCTCCGGCGATGAAAAACGCCGGGATCAGGCACAGCAGCACGTGCTCCTGGGCATACCACTTGGTCAACGCCAGCGATTCGTAGATCGACCCGTCGAACCGCTCCCACCCCAACGGCAAGGCGAAGAAGACCACGAAGACCGTCAACCCGGCCAGGATCGTCTTCCACTGCTCGCGAAGCAGCGACGGCCTCCAAGGCTCGACCTGCGGCGTTGCGGCGGTCTCGCCGGCGGTTCGGTCCACCGTCTCGACCGATGTCGTCACACTACTCATGCTTCTCTCCTGATTGAAATCTTGTTTACAATTTAGCCAAATACGAAATATTTTCAAGGCGGCTTGGGACCGGCGTATGAATGATTGTCGGGTTTTCAGGTGAGCGGTAAGGCGTTTGCCTCCGCTTTTTCAGTCGTATCGGAAACGGTGGCTAGCGCCATTCCGCTCAGATCACTTCGAACACAAAAGCCAACGAGAAATAAATCCCGACGACGATGAAAACCCCGCCGGTGACCATCCGTGCCCACCACTCGATCTTTGCCAAGGCGTTGTAAGCGCGGCCGACCGATTGGGCGCTGGTGGCCAACAGAACTGCGAACACCAGCACGGGCAGTGCGGTGCCGATACCGTAAATGGCCGGCAAGGTGACGCGGGAACCGAGCTGCAGCGACAGCGGCACGAGGCTGCCGAAGAACAACGCGGCCGAGGTCGGGCAGAACGTCAGGGCGAAGACGACGCCCAGCAGCAGCGAGCCCCAGATGCCCAACGCATCCACCCGCTTCTGCAATCCCTGCCCCATGCCTCCGCCGCCCAATTCCAGCTCGATCAGCCCCATCAGAAACATGCCCACGACGATCAACAGCGGGCCGATCACCAGATGCATGTACTCCTGCAGAAACATCGAGACCTGCGGCACGGACAGCACCGTGGCGACCAGCACGAAAGCCAAGGCGACATACGCCAGCGTGCGGCCGAGCGTGTACAACAAGCCGGTCAGGAATACGTGGCGCGCATCGCCCACCTTTCGGCCGATGTACGAGATCGCCGCGATATTGGTGGCCAACGGGCAGGGGCTGATCGAGGTCAGAATGCCCAGCCACAGGGCCGACCCCGCTCCGACAATCAACTCAGTCATGTCTTCCGAATCCTTCGCGTCCTTATGGTTTCGGGGCGAGCGTCGGCGACGGCCCGTCGGCAAACTCCCGCAGGTTGGTTTGGATGTAATCGATGAAAACCGATCTATTGCCGACGTGCTCCCAGATCTCAGGCAGATTCTTCCAGGCGACTTGGCTGCCGTCCTGGAACCGGGCCAGCACCACCGACGGGGCTGCTACCTCATAGTCGGTCGCATAGTGCCTGAAGCCGGGCTCGTCGTAGTTGATCGCGTGCCACTCGATCCGACCGCTCTGAAGTTCGTCAGCAAACCCCGTCCGCACCGCTTCTTCGGCATATTCCTGGATCGAGCGGCAAGTCGTGCAGCGGAATCTTCCGTGCAGGTAGTAGACCTTCACCCCGTCGGCCATCGCCGGCGTCTGCTCTCCGGTCCCCGACAAGCCGCCCGGGGCAGAGGCTGTGGCTGCCGACGGAATGGCCTGTGGCGCCGGGGTTACCGCTTTGGTGATCAGCACCACACACGTCGCGGCTACGAACATCAGCAGCGAATTCGCGGCTGCTTCTTTCAGCGTCATGTTACCACTTTCTATTGTGAAGTGTTGCAAGTTGGAACTTCCCCGGCGGCTGTTTGCCGAGCGGCAGGCACCAGCAGCACGGGGACCGGGGCGCCGCGTACCACTCGATGGCTCACGCTACCCAACAGTAACTGGGCAATCAACCCCCGTCCTTGGCTACCCATCACGATCAGACTGTCGTCACGCTCTTCCTCAGCAACTCGCAGAATTTCTTCTACCGGGTGCCCATAGGGGATCAGGATGCGGGTGTCGACATCCTTCGCCGTCGCCCGCAACCGGTTGCGCAGTTGCTCCAATCGCTGTTGATCCGTCTGGTTGAACTCGTCCAAACGATGCTCCAAGTAACCACTGATGCGTCTTCGGTCCTGTACGTGCAGCAGCGTCACACGTCGCGCTCCGCTGTCCACGATCCGTTGTACGTAGGTGAACGCACGGTCTGCCGTCTCTGAGAAATCCGTGCAGAACAGCAGGTGCTGGCGGAGATCTTGACACGCGCCCACGCAACGTACGGTGCCCTCACCTTCCATGATTTTCAAGCGGATCAATAGCACGGGGACCGTGGCCTGATGGACAATCTCCATCGCCGTGCCCCCGATCAGCATCTCCCGGGCCAACGTCGCGCCGTGCGTGCCGACGACGATCAGCGAAACCTGCCGCTGGGCAGCGATCCGAGGCACTTCCAACGTCGCCGGGCCGGTCGCTAGCACTTTTTCGGTCAGAAACCCCTCGCTTTCCAGCAGCGCCCTCTGCTTCTCCAGCGGCGGCTCCAGAAAGTGGGGCATCCCATGCACCATCGTCTCCAGGGCCCGGACGCCGATCGCGTGCACCAGCAGGATTCTGTCGATACCCAGCGGCGCTAAGCCCCTGATGCAACGGAGCACCCCTTCCGACGCGGCGGACAAATCTGTGGCCACAAGCACTTGGCTGAACATGATCGAACTCACTTTCCTGCGATTCCCTCGAGTGGCACAACGTCGTCTCACCTCGCCGTCTGCCACCGTCGCCGGTGGCTTCGGGCTAAACCGCCCCTACAGGTTTGCGCAACTCACCCCAATCAGACCGGCAGTTGCAACATTTCCGGCGGCATAATCTGCCACCCCGGTATGATCGGCAAATCTTTGCTTGGCAGTTTAGCCAAATATGCAGTAATGTCAAGCCGAATTTCTTCTGCAACGGGCGGTTGACACTTGGTTTCGCGATGTGATATCATTTCGTCATTTCGCGAACGGACGATGAACAATGCGGAACAGGAGTCGCTCGGGTGCGTGAGATTTTGGGAGTCATGAAGGCGCTGGCCGACGAGAACCGGCTGCGAATCGTGGCGGCGCTGCACGGCCGCGAATTGTGCCTGTGCCAGATCGTCGAGCTGCTGGGCTTGGCCAACTCGACCGTCTCGCGGCACATGTCGATCCTGTATCAAGCCCGGATCGTCCAGTCGCGCAAGGACGGCCGCTGGAGCTATTTCCGGCTGGCTGAACAGGACGCGACGCCGGCGGCGCTCGACGCGGTCTCCCTGGTCCTGCAATCCTTGCAGCAGGACGGCAAGATTCGCGCCGATGCGCAACGGCTGAAGCAGATCTTGCGAGTCGATCCCGAAATCCTGTGTCAACGGCGGAGTGAAAGCCCATGTTGAAGATCTTGTTCTTGTGTACCGGAAATTCGTGCCGCAGCCAGATGGCCGAGGGGTGGGCGCGGCACCTGAAGGGCGACGTGCTGGAAGCGTACTCGGCGGGCGTCGAGACGCATGGCTTGAACCCGAACGCCGTCCGCGTGATGGCCGAAGCAGGCGTGGATATCTCGGGCCAGCAGTCACAGCACATCAACGAGTTCCGGGACGTGCCGCTGGATCACGTGATCACGGTCTGCGGCCATGCTCACGAGTCGTGCCCGGCCTTCGGCGGCGGGACCAAGGTCACGCACGTCGCCTTCGACGATCCTCCGCGCCTGGCCAAGGATGCGGCGACCGAGGACGAGGCGTTGAACCACTACCGGCGCGTGCGGGACGAAATCCGGGCCTTTGTCGAAACTCTCCCCGAGTCGCTGGAGGCCGGGGAGCTAAGCACCGTTCAGGAAATAACTGAGCGGAATGGCGCTAGCCACCGGTTCCCAAGCGGCCGAAAAACCGGAGGCTAGCGCCTTGCCGCTCACACGAAAAGCCGACAGCTATTTCTCGAACG
>SKKK01000346.1 GCA_007121535.1 Planctomycetaceae bacterium
AAGCGGCTGTATGTCAAGGAGTACACCCAACGAGGACCGGTGCTGAAAGAAGTCGACGGTCCGATCTCTGTCGGCGATGAACTGGTCGTCCGCATCGGCATCCGAGTCGATCGTGACATGGAGTACGTGCATCTGAAAGACCATCGCGGCGCGGGCACCGAACCGGTGAACGTGCTGTCCCAGTACAGATTCCAGGACGGGCTGGCCTACTACGAATCGACGCGGGACACGGCCAGTCACTTCTTCATCGACTATCTGCCCAGAGGCACCTACGTGTTCGAATACTCGACGCGAGTCGTGCATCGGGGGGAATACCAGACCGGTATGGCCCAGATCCAGTGCATGTATGCCCCGGAATTCAACAGCCACTCGGAGAGTATCCCGCTGATCGTCGAATGAGAACCGGTTGACGCCGCACTGCAAGCCGTCATTTCGATTGGCCGATCCGGTACCGTTCCAGCGCCGACGATGATGTCAGGCCGGCCGTTGCCATTCAGGTCGCCGGCCATCTTGAACCAGGGGCGTTCCGGCGGATTGTTGTCGATGATCTTCAGCACGAAAGGCACCTAGCCGCCGGTTCTGGACGCAAACGGCGCTAGCCGCCGTGCCGCTCACTCATTGCGACCCCAAGATTTCGCCTGGACAACGCACTGGCCATCTTGATCGAGCTGTGGCCGGCTGTCAAACAGCAGGTTGGCGGCGATGGTCGCTGGCTGTACAATCGGGCGATCTCCGAGCAAACAGGGAGCCAAGGATATGACCGAAACGATTGAGGCGCGAACCGTGAGAGACCTGGCCAGTTGCAGGGCGAACCAGGTCGAACAAGCGGGCGGCAAGGCAGCCAATCTCGGCGAGATGCTCGATGCGGGATTGCCGGTGCCCGGCGGTTTTGTGGTACTTACGGAAGCGTATCGAACGTTTCTTGCCGCCAACGACCGTGACGGCCAGCTCCGCAGTAGGTTAGAGCAAGCAGCCGTGGACGGGACGGACGGTCGTCTGGCAAACGAAGTCCGTGATCTGTTCCTGAACGGTGTGATGCCGCAGGAACTGAAGGACGGGATTCTCGAAGCTTATGAGCGCCTTGGGCGTCCCGTGACGGCGGTGCGTTCCTCGGCGAACGCCGAGGATCTTCCGGGTGCTTCGTTTGCCGGGCAGTACTGCTCGTTTCTCAACGTACGGGGCGAAGTCGAGTTGCTGAAGGCGGTAAGGCAATGTTGGGCCTCGCTGTGGAACGAGCGGGCGGTCACCTATCGGCAGAAGCATGGGATCGGAAACCGAGGTCTGGCCCATGGCGTGTTGGTGCAGGAGCTGATCCCGGCAGAGATCTCGGGGATCTTGTTCACCGCCAACCCGGTGAACGGCCGGCGGGACCAGCTTCTTCTGAACGCCTCCTGGGGTCTCGGCGAAGCCATCGTCGGCGGGCAGGTGACGCCGGACCAGTGGGTGGTGAACAAGGCGGACGGCGTTGTGCTGGAATCGTTTATCTCCCGGAAAGAAGTGATGACGATCCGGGAAGACGGCGGCATCCGACTGGTTCCCGTTCCTTCGGACAAGGCCGAGGCGTCCACGTTGGATGCTGATCAGGTGCAGGCCCTGGTACGGTTGGCCCTTCAGGCCGAAGCTCATTTCCAGGCCCCGCAGGACATTGAATGGACCTTCTCTGCCGGCGAGTTCCATCTGGTGCAATCTCGCCCCATCACGTCGCTCTTTCCCCTGCCGGAACCCAAGCCCGGCAGGGATGGCTTGAGGATTCATATCAACGTGAACCTCTATTCCCAGGCCATGCCCGAACCGTTTACTCCTATGGGAGCTGATCTGATCCAAGCCATGGCGAAGGATCTGATCCGCAGGTTGGGACGGAAAGATCCGGAGGCGGAGGAAACCCTGTGGTGGTTTCAGAACGTCAGCGGCAGGGTCTTCGTGGATCTTACCGAGATGCTGCGCAACCCCGGGCGTTGGAACCGGCTGACCGCGAACGACAACGACAAGGACCCGGTCACCACCCGAGCCCTGGTCCAGTGGCTCGAGCGGAACCGTGCGGAAATCACTTCCCGCCGGGGGCCGAAACTCGTGCGATGCCTGAACCTCCGGCTGATCCGCTTCCTGCTTGGTGCCGCTCGAAAATTCGTCGTGGGAAAATGGTCGGCGGATCGGGCGCGAGAAAAGGCACAGCAGCGCGGAGAATCCATGATCGGGCGACTGCGGGAGCAGAGCCGCCGACTGTCCACCATCGAACAGCGACTGGCCTTCATCCAACGCTCCATCGGCGAGGTCTTTATCGGCGGTTTCGAGATCGTGTTCTACGTGTCGGCTTCGTCCACCTACATCAAGCGGGCGGGCAAGATCCTGGCGGCGTGCGGCGGTGACCCTTCGGATCTGGAACCGGTGGAAAAAGCCGTGCCCCACTCGGTCACCACACAGATGGGCATGGCGATCCTCGAAGTTGCCGCAGCCCTTGACGCTCGGGCCGCGAAGGCCACCGCCGACACGCCCGAGGTGCTGGAATTCCTGGCCCGCTACGGCCACCGGAACACGGTCGAGTTGGATGTGGGGGTTCCGTCCTGGAGCGAAGAACCTGCTTACATCGTGGACCTGGTGAACGGCTATCTGGAAGCCGGCGCTTACCGAGAGGCTCTTCAGCGTTTCGAGGAAGCTACCCACCAGGCCGATGCGACCATCACCCGACTCCATGATTCGCTGGTCCGTTCCGGACACGGTCGACAAGCGAAAAAGCTGCAACGGCTGTTACGGGATTTTCGGGCCATGTTCGGGGTGCGGGAGTTGTCCAAGTTCTATCTTCGGCACGCCATGACCATTTACCGGGAGCAATTGCTAGCAGTGGGGGCAGCGTTGGTGGCGCAGGGACGGCTGGACGATGCCGAGGACGTGTTTTTTGTGGACATGGCCCAGATTCAATCCGGTGAACAACTCGCATCCCAAGTTCGCATGCAGCGGGAGCAGTTTCGATTGGATCAGCTCAGGACGGCGCCGCGGCTGATTGCTAGCACCGGCGAAAGCTTGTACGCTGCTGCCAATGATGGCCAACAGAAAGGCTTGCAGGGTATCCCGGTATCCCCCGGTGTGTACGAAGGCCCCGTCAAGGTACTGGAGCATCCCGAGCAGGGTGATCGGCTTGAGCGGGGTGACGTTCTGGTGACGACCGGGACCAACCCTGCGTGGACGCCCCTTTTCCTGAAGTTGGGCGCCCTGATCATGGAAACCGGCGGGCCGATCTCGCACGGGTCCGTGGTGGCTCGCGAGTATGGTGTTCCTGCCGTCGCCGGCGTGGTCGGAGCGACCGATAAGCTGCAAGAAGGCCAGCGGGTCCGGGTGAACGGCGAAACCGGGTCCGTGGAGATCCTGGACCACAATCCTGCGCCCGGTCTCTGACCGAAGCGCTCTGGCCGGTCTTTGATCGAGCCACCCATCGCTGTGGCCGCTCTTTGACCGAGCCACCCCCACCGACGCGGGACCAATGGGGCGAGGGTCGGACCCCAAAACCAACCCTGGACGACGCACCAGCGTTATTGCCCTGCCGATCCTCACCCACCAGCGACGCTTTGTACCATCTCGATCAGACGGCGGCAGTTTTCGGTCAGATCGGGGCCGTGACGGTGAAGATCGCCGCCGACCAGCAGGATGCAGTCATCGCCGTAGAATTCGTACAGTTCCGGAACTCGTTCCACTCGCATGCCGCCGGCCGGAACGGGGAACGCCGTCTGAAGGTGGCCCATCGCACACGTGCAACCGTCAACCAGATTGCGACACTCTTCCGGGGTGAACGAAAACCGGCCGCCGAAATTGGGAAAGATCACGGCATCGGCGCCACCCAATCGGTTCAGTTGGCCATACAGAACCCCGTGCGAAATGCCCTCGTCCCCACGCATCGTGTACGGACCCTGGAAGGCCGGATGAGCCAGGATGGGCAGGCACAGATCGTCCTGGTCGGCCAACCAGCGCATCGTATCCAGGCCGGCCAGTCCCGGCAAAAACAACAAGCCGCCCGCTCCAGCCTGCTTGGCCAAGTGGGCTCGCTGCAGAATCTGTTGAATCGGGCCGGTCACGTTGGGCACATACACACAGTTCCCTCCGGTCTGCGAATTCGCTCGCTGCACCGCTTCGCCGCACATTCGGACACGCGGCGCAAAACGGCAAAACGGTTGATCCGCCAAACTGTGGTCGTCTTTGATCAAGTCGATACCGCCCAGCGCCAAACGATAGGTCAAATCAGCCAGTTCCTCCGGGCCCAACCCCATCGGCTTGATCGCCGTGCAGACCAGCGGGCCAGACCGTGACCCCAGACGTCGCCGCAGTCCGGATTGCCCGAAGCGCGGGCCGCGGTAACCGTTCAATATCGTCGGCGGCAGTTCGAAACCAACCAATCGCACCCCGGGCTTGATGCTGATATTGCCGAACAGCAGATTGACCAGTTGAGGAAGTTCGTCGGCGGCCGCTTCGATCGGATATTCGATCACGGCTCGATGACGACCGGGCCCGAAGGTTTCAAGCGACCCGATCCGCCCGACGATCTGGTCCCGGATCTCCTGCCGAGCGATCAAATCTTCCGGAAACTCGACCGTCTGTTCCACGCAAATGTCGCGTGCTCGCGTTTCGGCTTGGTCCTCAGGACAGGCCAATTCGTACACCGCGCTCAGCCTTTGGCCACTGAGCGACAAGGGAGCGGGACTCGTCATCGTAGCTGGTTCCTCCGTTACACGTTCAGCGCTTGGTCCAGGTCGTCTCGCAGATCTTCGAAATGCTCGAGTCCCACACTCAGACGGATCAGGGTGTCGCCGATGCCGTGGGCGGCGCGATCCGCCGGATCGTAGCTGGCATGGGACATCGACGCCGGTTGTTCGATCAAAGATTCGACGGCGCCCAAGCTGACGGCCAATTGGAATAGCCGAGTCGATTGGACGACGCTGCGAGTGCGCTCGAAATCTCCTTCGATTTCGAACGTCAGCATCGCGCCGAAAGCGCCTTGCATTTGCGTCGCCGCGATGGCGTGGTTCGGATGGTCCTTCAGGCCCGGATACAGGACTCGGCGAACTCGCCGATCACCGCTCAAGAACTCGGCCAGTCGCGCCGCGCTACGTGATTGCTCGAGGACTCGCAGTTCCAACGTCTTCAGGCCTCGGCTGACCAGGAACGAATCGAACGCCGAGAGCGTGGCGCCGGTGGCATTTTGAATGAAATACAGTTGGTCGTAGCGTTGCGGATCGCGGACGATCAAGGCGCCGCCCAATACGTCGCTGTGCCCTCCCAGGTACTTGGTCGCCGAATGCATGACAATGTCCGCGCCCAACTGCAGAGGGCGGGTCAGGACGGGCGTTGCGAAGGTGCTGTCGACGGCCAAAGGGATTCGATGCCGCCGGGCGATGGCTGCACAGGCGGCGATGTCGGTGATCGTCAGCAGCGGATTCCCGGGACTCTCGATCCACAGCAGCCGCGTATTGGGTTGGATCGCCGCTTCGAAGCGCGTCAGATCGTGCGATGGTGCCAGTGAGACCCGGACGCCCGTCCGCTGGACGATCTTGTGCAGAATCCGGTAGGTGCCTCCGTAGATATCGCTGCCCGCCAGGATGTGGTCCCCGGGCTGCAGCATCATCGTCACACAATGCGTGGCCGCCATTCCCGACGAAAAGGCTAAAGCACCGCAACCGTCTTCCAGCGAAGCGAGGGTTCGTTCCAGGTTCTTTCGCGTGGGATTTCCACTACGTGAATAATCGAATTCGCCCCACTCGCCTGCCTGTTGCTGGACAAAGGTTGCGGCAAGATGGATCGGTGGCACGATGGCGCCGGTCGCCGGGTCGCGCTCGTTGCCGACATGGATCGCTCGTGTCCGGAATCGCATCGGTGCAGATTTCTCCTCGCTGGGGTGCCTGATTGCCGAAGACGCGGATTCTATCGGGCTGGTCTCACGACGGCAAGGTTACAGCCGGCTGATAAAAAGTTGCCGTGTTTCGCGCAAGGGGCTCTTCGTTAGCGGCGGAAGATCACAGACGCGCCGCCAGCGATGCCAGCGTTCGCTGGACGTGCATTTGGGCGATTTCTTCTTGATTCGATCGCGGCTCGTGCCGAAAGAGAGTCAAGAGGTCACGCGCGCTTCGTGAGGTGACCTGTTGTCCGTTCGGGCATTTTTTGCGGCGCAAAAGGACCAAAGACGATGAGCCAATTGGGCGTTGTCAAGTTCAGTTATCTGGCGTATCTCTCCCAACCAGCCTCGGATCGGCCCATCTACAAATGGCTAAATCAGAATCCGGTCAGCAGGATCGTCGAACTGGGGGTCGGAGATGCTGTGCGAACCCGTCGCATGCTCGAACTGGCCGTTGCGGTCAAGTCGGATGCCCCGATCCATTACACTGGGATCGATCTGTTCGAAGCACGGTCGGTCGGTCAGTTGCAGTTGACCTTGAAGGTCGCCTACCGAATGCTGCGCGCTTTGCCCGTTCGATCGCGACTGGTCCCGGGCGATCCCTACACGGCATTGGCGCGCGTCGCTAACGAGTTGACCGGCACCGATCTGCTGGTCATCGCCAGCGACCAGGACGCGAAGCAACTTCGGCGAGCCTGGTCGTTGTTGCCACGCATGTTACACTCGACGAGCCAGATCTTCCTGGAACGAACGACCAAGAAGCAACCGTCTTTCCAGCCGCTGAGCCAAGATGAACTGACCGTGCTGATCGCTACGTCAAGACACCCGAATCGGGCGGCTTGAAAGAGGTCGTTTCGGAAACGGTGGTCAGCCCGGATCTTCTCGCTAAAGCTTCGGGATACTAACAATTCGGGTCAGCGTCATTCCGCTCAGCTATCCCTCTGCCGATTCTCGTCGACTTTTGCGCGCAAGCTCATTGCTCGTCTGGTTCCCGTTCTGCTACATTACGCGCTTGTCTCGTTTCGTGGGCAGGATGATCCATTTATTGGGAGCGGCCAGTGGTACTGCGCAAAAGCATTCCGATACGATTGTTTCGCTATTCTCTCTTTTTTCTGCCTTCTTTGGCTGTCGTTGCCACAACCGGTTGTGGTTCAGGTAGCGATGATGCCGAGGTTCCGCGACCGGTTCGCGCGGTCAAGGTGGCCGACGTGGCCGGATTTCGCAGCCGCACTTTTCCTGGCAGAGCGGAAGCGGTCGACGAGGTCGATTTGGCGTTTCGTGTCTCGGGACAAGTGATCAATCTGCCAATCCGTGTGGGAGATCAAGTGGCGGAAGGCGATCTGTTGGCAGCCCTCGATCCCATCGATTATCGAACGGCTCTCAATCTTGCCCGTGGCAATCTTCAGCGTGCCGAGGCCGAGTTGGCTGCGATGAAGGCCGGGGCTCGACCGGAGGAAATCCTGCAATTGCAAGCTGGATTGAGCGAGGCGGAGTCCGGTCTGCAGCGAGCCGAGGCGGAGCATCAACGGAACGTGACGTTGCGGGAACGAGGGGCCATCTCGCAGTCGGAATTGGATCTGTCGCGGACCATGCGGGATCGGGCTGCAGCCCAACTCAAAACGGCTCAAGAAGCGCTGCGCATCGGTCAGGTTGGGGCTCGTAAAGAGGACATTCTGGCCAAACAGGGCGAGATCAAGGCCCTGGAGGCACAGGTAACCGACGCTGAGAACCGCTTGAGTTTTACATCGCTTACGGCCCCGTTCGAAGGTGGGGTCGCCGCTCGATTTGTGGATAATTTTCAGACGGTCCAGGCTCAACAGCCGATTCTGCGACTGCTGAATACTGCCAGTGTCAAAGTCGTCGTTCAGGTTCCGGAGAGCGCTATTTCGTTGGCGCCGCTGGTAGAAAAAGTGACATGCTGGTTCGACGCTTTTCCCGATCGCGAGTTTGAAGGCCGCGTCTTCGAAATCGGCACCGAAGCCACTCGCGCGACGCGCACCTTTCCCGTCACCGTACTGATCGAACAACCCGAGGACGTCAAGATCTTGCCGGGCATGGCGGGCAGGGTCCAAGCAGTTGTGGACGATGACATCTCGATCGATCAGCACCAATTGACCGTCCCCATCGGCGCCGTCTTTACACCGGACACCGAGCGGCAGAGCTACGTCTGGCTGGTCGACGAATCGAGTCAAACCGTCAGCCGCCGCGTGGTCAAGACCGGGGCGATCGCTGCGACGGGGCTGGCGATCCTGGAGGGCATCCAGCCGGGAGATTGGGTGGTGACAGCGGGCGTCCATTCGCTTCGCGAAGGCCAACGAGTTCGATTGATGACGGAGTAGAGAAGGAGTTTGCCATCCGATGAATCTTCCCACACTGGCGATCGAAAAGCGATCCATCACCCAATTCATTACCGTGCTGGTTCTGGTGGGCGGCCTGTTCTGCTATTTCCAGTTGGGCCAATTGGAAGATCCCGAATTCACCGTCAAGACGGCGGCGATCGTCACGGCTTATCCGGGCGCCAGCCCCGAGCAAGTGGAACTGGAGGTGACGGACCGCATCGAGACGAAATTGCAAGAGATGGCCGAGATCAAGCAGATCTACTCCATTTCGCGCGCTGGGTTGTCGATCATCAAGGTCGACATCAAGGACGAATACTGGTCGGATCGACTGCCTCAGATCTGGGACATCCTTCGCAGCAAGGTGCGCGACATCGAAGACTCGTTGCCCCCCGGAGCGGGCCGACCCGATATCGGTGACGATTTCGGAAACGTTTTCGGGTTCCTGCTGGCGATCACCAGTGACGGCTTCGATCCGTCCGAACTGGAGTGGTACGTCAAGAATCTGCGTAAGGAATTGAGTCTGGTCCCCGGCGTGGGCCGCGTCGACTTGTGGGGCGAGCCGGAGAAGCGGGTCTTTATCGACGTCAGCGAACCACAGCTATCCCAATTGGGGCTGACCGCTGAACAGTTGGTATCGACCCTGCAGACGCAGAACCTGGTGGTGAACGCCGGGCGAGTGGATTTTCAGACCACGCGGATGCGGATCGCACCGACCGGTGAATTCGAATCGCCCGAGGCGATCGGCGAATTGGCCGTGGCGGGGCTCAGTCTATCGGGCCGTGGGGATGCTCCGCGTCGCGATGAGATCATTCGCATCCGCGATTTTGCGACCGTCTCGTTCGGCTATGCCGACCCGCCGACTCGCCTGCTAAGGCACAACGAGTTGCCCGCCATCGCGATGGCCATTGCGCCGCGATCGGGCGTCAACGTGGTCCACGTCGGTCGAGCTCTGGACGCACGCTTGGAAGAACTGAAGACGGAATTGCCGATCGGCATCGGTGTCGAACGCATCTCGTGGCAGTCGGATGCCGTCAGCGAGTCGATCAACGCGTTCATCGTCAATTTACTGCAGGCCGTAGCGATTGTCTTTGTGGTGATTGCGATCACGATGGGTCTGCGAGTCGGCTTGATCATCGGCATCAGCGGCTTGATCTTTCCGATCTTGGGCAGCTTTGTCGTGATGTGGCTGCTGAAGATCGATTTGCAGCGTGTCTCGTTGGGCGCCTTGATTGTCGCGATGGGCATGATGGTGGACAATGCCATCGTCGTGGTGGACGGGATCGTCGTGCGGCTGAGTCAAGGCATGGATCGCCGCCGGGCCGCGATCGAGGCAGCCAGTCAACCGGCAGTTGCACTGTTAGGCGCAACGCTGGTGGCGTGTATGGCCTTCTATCCGATCTTCGCTTCGACCTACAGCACGGGGGAGTATGCGGGCAGCCTGTTCACGGTCGTGGCGATCTCGCTGCTGCTCAGTTGGCTCTTCTGCCAGTCGCTTACTCCCGTACTGGCGATGCGCTGGTTACCGTCACCCGAGCCGGGCCAGGAGCAGACGGACGTGTACCAGACGGCGTTCTTCCGCAAATTTCGCACGATGTTGCGCTGGGCCATCCGGCAACGAATTCTATTCCTGGGCAGCTTGGCTCTGTTGCTGGTGATCTCCGGCTACGGCTTCCGCTTTGTGCCGCAGTTGTTCTTTCCCGACTCGAGCCGCCGTCAGATCATGATCGACTATTGGGCGGCGGAAGGGACTCGTATCCAGCAGGTCTCGCACGATCTGGAGAGCATCGAACATCTTTTGCGCCAGCAACCGACCGTTGCCAGCATGAGCACCTTTATCGGACAAGGCCCCCCTCGGTTCTATCTGCCGGTCTCTCCCGAAGACCCCAATCCCTCATATGCGCAGATCGTAGTGAACACGCATACGTTGGCGGACGTCGATGAATTGATTGCGGTGCTGGATCCCTGGATGTTGAAAAACGTGCCGGAAGCGATGGTCCGAGTGCGAAAGTATGCGGTTGGCGCGTTCGACGATTGGAAATTGGAAGCGCGATTCAGCGGTCCTGCCAACGCCAGCCCCGACGACCTGCGGCGTCTGGCCGAGCAGGCCAAGGATATTTTGCGAGCCAATCCTTTGGCGAAAGAGGTGCGGACCGACTGGCGGCAGCGAGTCCGAAAACTGATCCCGCAGTATAACCAAGAACGTGGGCGTTGGAGCGGCATCTCGCGAAGCAACCTGGCGCAGGCCACTCGCCGAGCCCAGGACGGCGTTCCGGTGGGCCAGTACCGCGAGCAGGACGATTTGATCCCGATCCTGTTCCGCAACGTGGAAGACGAACGACGTATCGCCGCCGCGTCGCTGGATGCCATCCAAGTCGTCCCCGACTTTTCCACCTCGACTGTTCCCGTCTCTCAGGTCATCGATGGGATCGATCAGCAGTGGGAGGATCCGATGATCCGCCGTTGGGATCGACGGCGGGCGATCACCGTCCAGTGCAGCCCCGACGGGGTGACCACCCCGACCTTGTGGTCTTCAGTCGCGGCGGACATCGAGGCGATCCCGTTGCCGCCGGGCTATCGGATGGACTGGGACGGCGAGCATCAAAGTTCCAGCGAGTCGCAGCAGGCTTTGGTCCCGGGCATCGTGCCCGCGATCGTGATCATGACGCTGGTCCTGGTCATGCTGTTCAACGCGTACCGGCCGCCGCTGATCATCTTCCTGGTCATCCCGTTCGTAATGATCGGCATCACGTTTGGGCTACTGGTCACCCGGGTGCCGTTCGGCTTCATGGCGTTGTTGGGCGCGATGAGTCTGTCGGGGATGATGATCAAGAACGCGGTCGTGTTATTGGATCAAGTGAACTTGAACCTGGCCGAGGGCATGAACCCGCTGGATTCCGTGGTCGAAGCCGCCGTCGCACGTTTGCGACCGGTCGTCAACGCCGCGGCCACCACGGTCCTGGGCATGTTGCCGCTGTTGAAGGACGGATTCTGGGTCTCGATGTCGGTCACCGTCATGTTCGGCTTAGCCTTGGGGACCGTCTTGACCATGGTCGTGGTCCCCGTGCTGTACGCTTTGATGTACCGCATTCAAAGCGAACCAAGTCGATGAAGACGCACGCCTCCCCAATTTTTCGCGTCCCTTGCCTTTCGTGATTGCCTGCTGTAAGACCAATGCAACTGAGCTGTCGGTGTTGATTTTCAGCAGTTCGCAGTCCAGTGGAGGCGTTGCATGTCCACAGAATACCAGACGTTGAAGCGAAAGATACTTGAGGCAGCCAGAAATTGTGCTACGCGAGGCCCAGGCTACGCGCAGCAGAGACCGGTGTTGGACGAAGTTGCGAGCCAATTCGGCGGCGGGATGTACACCATGCTCGATCTCGACAAACAGCAGGCAGTACTGACCTGTTGGCACGACGTCTTTCGCGAAGGCACCCTTTCGTGGGGATACGACCTTGATAACCCGGGTCCACCGTTCTTCCACATCCCCGAGAGAACCAATTCCCAAGAGCAACCTTCGTGATGGGTTAGGCTTGTCTTAAGGGCAAGGGGCGGCGGATGGACGTGTTCGTTTCATGGCGAGACATCACCTATGAACCAATCCGCAGAGAGGGTCAAACCCCTTTTCAAACAGAGACTAACTCGACGGCCAACCGGTCAGGCGTAGGAGCTTGGCGCCGGGCACTTGCCGGTAAACGACGTCGTAGGCCAAGTTGTACCATCGAGCGCAGCGGCTGAGGATCGGGCCATCTGCGGTGGCGATGACCCGTGGCGATTGGGCCAGTTGCCCATCCACGTCGTCGGCCAGCTCGACTTGCCAAGGCCAATCGTGGTTAGCCGCCAGCTCGCGCAGCTTGGCGGCCAAGCGTCCGCTGTTCGATACGGGGCGATCCAGCAGCCAACGGACACCGGCCGGTTTGCGTTCCGCCAATACGTGGCCCACGCACTGGATGGCGGCCGACGTTTCCTGCACGCAGCGGAAGCTGCCGTGCATGCTGGCCATGTCTCGCAGGCAACCATCGCGAGCCAGCAGCAGGAACCCGCCTGCCAAGGCGGCTTCGACCGTCGTCAGCACATTGAAGCCGTCCACATCCAGTTCAAGGCCCGTCAACCGTTGCCGGGCGACCTGGCGGCGTTGCCGATCCCGCCGATCCGCATGGCTGCAACTGCACCGCAGCACGGCCAGACGCTGACGATCCGACAATTGGAAGTGGTCGCCCACCAGCTTACCGGACGCATGACTCGAGTACCCCTGTGACAACAGCCAGCACAGATCCCCGACGGCCCGATTCAGCGCCGGGATCGCCCGGGGGGCAAAATCTTGTTCGTCTTGCGGATGAGGACCTCGATGCTTTCGCGAATCTGGCATGGCGCAACAAGGGTGGACGGCTTAGCGGAACTCCGTCCGTCATAACGTGCTGACGGTGATCTTCAACCGCTGTTCGAAACGTTCCAATGCCCAATGGTAATCATCGGGAAAACTCGGCGAAAAGTTCTCCAAAGCCCGTTGCGCCTGGGCGATCGACTTGCGCCGCGCCTCGGGCAGCAGATGGGCGGCATCGGATAAATTGTCGTAGAGATCCGCCAATTTGCACAAGCGAACCTCGATCGGCGCCGACTTCAGTCCCTCGAAATACTCGGCCTCTCGCTCGCCGTGCGGCTTGCGTTTATCCTTCGACAGCAACGCCACCATCTCCGCGACTCGTTCCCCGAACTGCTCGGTCAGTTCATCGCGGTCGGTCGTTGTATCCTCGA
>SKKK01000439.1 GCA_007121535.1 Planctomycetaceae bacterium
GTTTACGGTTGAGCGATCTGTTGGTCGAGGACGGTCGGGAACTGGAGGCCGTCGATGGGTTGGCCGCGACGATCTACGCTTTTGTCGACGAGGGCCGGTATGTCCCGAGGATGCTGGATCGCATCGAGTCGATTTGCCAGGGCCTGGACGGCGCGACGCCGCATCTGCTGCGCTTCTACCACTCCTTCCTGCCGCGCATTCCACAGATGCGAGGCGATCGGCCCAGCCGATACTGCATGGAGATGTTCGAGCGCGGCATCGCCCTGTTCCGCCAGCACGGCGAAACGGCGCTGGCGCAAACCTACGAGAACCAATTGGCTCAGATCCGTGCCGGCCAGGGCCGCCGCTGATCACGGCTCGGGCGTAATGCGTACCTGGGCCAGGTAGATGTTCGATTTGCCTTCGTGCGACGAGTAGTAGCTGACCCACAGCAAACCGTCGTGCAGGACCAGACCCGCGTAACTGGTGTCACCGCCGGAGGGCAGTTTCAGGAACTCGGTCAATGTTCCTGCCTCGGGATCGACCCAGCACAGCGACGTGCGGACCGGCGAGTCGTACAGGCGGACCGCAGCAACAAATCGGCCGTCGTCAAGACGGACCATGTGCGGACCGCCGATCCGCACCCCCAGCTTCTTCCATGTCCACTGGGTGTAAGGCGGGCAGGAGCGTCCCAGATAGCCCGAGTTCGGCTGGCCGTCCTGGCGCAACAGACAGTAAGCCGAATCATCCGGTAAGAAAACCAGCGATGTTTCGTTGGGATACGTTCCTTCGACGGGGACCTGCTCGATCAGCGTGTCGAACGATCGGCCGTCCGAACTCGTGAAGAACCGCAGGCCTCGATTGTCGTTTCGACATCCGTACCCGAACCCGTAGGCTCGCCCTTGGTGCCACGTGATGCGCCACAGCCAGTTATCGCGATCACCCACCTCGTGAGCCTCGCTCCAAGTTCGCCCGTCGTCTGAAAACCAGACCAGCGATTGGTGCCGGTGCGTCGCCGGGTCGTTGATCGCTTCGGCGCCGGCCAGCATCAGTCGGCCGTCGGGGGTCACCGTGATCTTGGCATCGCGCAGATCGGAATCCGACGAGGTGATCAGGGCTGCCGACTCCCACGTCCGGCCGTCGACCGAGGTGATGACGCGCAACGCGCCGTCCGGCGAAACATGGCCTTGACCTTCGCGGAACACGCAGAACCAACGATCCTGGAACCGCACCAGATCCGTGAAGGCGTTATGCGGTGCTTGATCCCAGATCTTTTGCACCCGGACCAATTCGATCCGTTCGTCCGCACCGATCGAAGCGACTGCCAGGACCACCAGGATCAGGCTCAAGACAGATTTCATCGCGTTACCTCGTCTTTCCTCGCTTGTTGTCAAAGCCACCCGTCGATTCGAAGGGTAGCGGTCTGCTACTGTCATGTGATACACTCTCGGTTGTTCTGTCGTCAACCTCCTGACCCTTTTTCCCCTGGCCGAGATCGGTAGGAACCATGAATCTTGCTGCGTTACCCAGCCACAAGACCAAGATCGTCGCCACCATTGGCCCCGCGTCCGATTCCCCGGCCATGCTCGAGCGATTACTGCTGGCCGGCATGAATATCGCCCGCTTGAATTTTTCGCACGGCGACTTCCCCAGTCATGCCACCAACATCGAACGGATCCGAGCCGCCGAGCGTGCGACGGGGCGACGCGTGGCGATCATGGCCGACTTGCCCGGTCCCAAGATGCGGATCGGCCAACTCGATCCGGAACCGATCGAATTGCAGATGGGCGATTCCTTCACCTTGACCGTCGATGACATCGTGGGCGACGCCTCCCGCGTATCCGTCAACTTCAAAACCTTGCCCCAGGTCGTCCGTCCCGAGGATCGATTGTTCTTGAACGACGGCCTGGTCCATCTGGTCGTTCAACGAATCGAGGGGGCGGACGTCCATTGTCAAGTCGCCGTCGGGGGCGAGCTTCGCTCGCGCAAGGGCTTGAACCTGCCCGGGATCGATCTGGGCATCAGCGCTTTTACCGACCATGATCGACGATGCCTGGAATTCGCGCTCGGCGCCGGCGTGGATGCGGTCAGCCAGTCGTTCGTCGAGCAGGCAGAGGATATCCAAGAGTTACGCGATGCAGCCGCGGCGCTGGGCAAGTCGCCCTTCGTGATCGCCAAGATCGAGCGGAGCGGCGCGCTGAAGAACATCGACCAGATCCTGGACGCTGCCGACGGCATCATGATCGGCCGCGGTGATCTGGGCGTCGAAGTGCCGATCGAAGAGATCGCGGTCGTCCAGAAACAATTGATCGCCAAAGCCAGCCTGGTCGGCAAACCGGTGATCACCGCCACTCAGATGCTGGAGTCGATGACCATCAGCCGTCTGCCCACGCGGGCCGAGGCGACGGACGTGGCCAACGCGATCCTGGACGGCACCGATGCGATCATGCTGTCCGGCGAATCGGCGATGGGCCGATACCCGGAAGAATCCGTCCGCATGCTGGCGCGGATCGCAGCGTTCACCGAGAATCATCGGCCCCCCACGCGATTGGACGACATGCGAGCCATGCTGAAGCAGTCCGGACCCAGCAACGCCGCCCAAGCGATCGGAGCACTGGTAGAAAACTCGTTGGATACCGTGCCGTGTGCCGCCGTCTTCGTGCCGACGCGAACCGGCACGACCGCCCGCATGATCTCGCGGTTCAATCCGGGCGTATGGATCGTCGCCATCAGCCGTGACCATCAGGTGTGCCAGTCGTTGATGTTCGCCTACGGCGTGCATCCGGTCCACAAACCGGTCGATCCGGATTGCTGGTCCGACTTCGCACGCGACTGGCTACGCGAACAAGACGTCACGCAGGGCATCGCCATGCTGGTCGCCGGCCCCTGCGATCGCTTTCCCGATAGCAATCACCGTCTGGAATTCATGTCCATCGATCCGAAACGATTCGTTTCTCAAAACGCAGGTGCATGACGCCGCATCAACGATCCATTGGCTCCTGAAAAGCGAGCGGCGATAGCCCAAAAAAGGAAGACTCACCATGACGCAATCCCTGCCCGAACCCTCGCGAGCCACGCGGCGAATCTTTCTGGCGTCCGGCCCGGCCGCAGCCGTTTGGGGAACGGCGTTGGCACAAGGGGCCGATCCAGAAACCCCGACGAAAAGTAACACCAGCCGGACAATCTTGGACGTGCGCCAATACGGGGCTCGCGGCGACGGAACGACCGACGATACCCAGACGCTGCAGGCAGCGATCGACCAGGCCGCCCAAGACGGCGTAGGCACCGTCTTCCTGCCCGCTGGAACCTACCGCTTATCCGACGCGCTGCGCTTGCCGTCCCACACGCGATTGCTGGGCGCCGGTGCTGGCCTGACCCGCTTGCAAGCGATTCCCGACACCCTGTTCCCGCTGGTCCGGCCCGATCCGCGAACCGCCGAAATCCGGCAGCGAAGGACCATGATCACGACCCGCAGCGCCGGCACCGCACGTCAATCCGTGGTGGAAAACATTGGGATGGCGCACCTGACCGTCGACTGGAACCATTGCCCCACCGAATCGTTTGGCAGCGCGTGCGTGCTGATCGACAGCGCCGACCGCTGCCGACTGGAACACGTGCATTTCGAACGCTGCATGCCGTCGGACCA